>JAFSWJ010000099.1 GCA_017444545.1 Lachnospiraceae bacterium | reverse complement strand
TGCTCTAAAGTGGTATATCCCAGAGCGTCATGTCCGAGTGAAACAACTGCTTTTATCTTTCCCATTTTCATACTTCCTTTTCTTCTCTGATGCCTTTGAGAGCTGTCATGAGTGCTCCGGCAAATATGGCAAAATCCGAGAGATTGTATACTGTGCTTCCGATCTTTATATAGTCGGTAACATAGCCCTTGAAGAGTCTTTCATAGGTGTTTGAAAGAGCGCCGCCCAGTATCAGGGCGCTGCCGACAGATCTGTCATTTCCGAAAACAGCATTTTTTGCTATGAAGGCTGTCATCAGGGCGGATATCATCGCAACAATGTACTGGTGGCTGTCGAGTCTGTTATGTGCAAAGCCCCTGTTTTTTGTTATCAGGGGCTCCTTTATCTTTGATTTTATTATGCAGTCAGCGACCGCTATGGACGATGACAGAGCAAGAAACTCAACCGTTCGCATATCCGATCCTCGGAACGGAATCCTGTGAGCCGCTCCTCATCTCGATGCCGGGACCTCCCCTGCCCTCTACAAATTCATCTGTGATGATGACCCTTCCTATGTTTTCATCCTTCGGGACCTCATACATGATGTCAAGCATGAATTCCTCTATGACTGCACGAAGGGCTCTGGCTCCGGTTTCTTTTTCCAGGGCCTTTTTTGCGATCAGATGAAGAGCCTCGTCCGTAAATTCAAGCTTTACCTCATCCATCTCAAGCAATGCCTCGTACTGTTTCGTGATGGCATTTTTGGGCTCTTTGAGGATCCTGACAAGGGCATCCTCATTCAGTCCCTCGAGAGAGCAGATGATGGGCATCCTGCCGACGAATTCGGGGATCATGCCAAAGGTTTTGATGTCCTCTACCGTAACCTTTTGCAGGATGTTCTTTTCCTTGTCCCACTTGTCCTTCAGCTCCGCGTTGAAGCCTATGGAGGTCTCCTTTCGAAGTCTCTGCTTTATGATCTCGTCGAGATCCGGGAAGGCTCCTCCACAGATGAACAGGATGTTCTTTGTATTTATCTTTGCCATGGGGACCATGGCATTTTTGCTGTTTGCCCCTACGGGAACCTCAATGACGGAACCCTCGAGAAGCTTGAGCATACCCTGCTGGACGCTTTCGCCGCTCACATCGCGTGTGGTGGCATTCTTTTTTCTGGCAAGCTTGTCTATCTCGTCTATGAAGATGATACCGCATTCGGCCCTCTCCACATCATTTCCTGCGGCGGTCAGGAGCTTGCTGACTACTGATTCTATATCATCTCCGATGTAGCCTGCTTCCGTCAGGGAAGTGGCATCCGCTATGGCAAGAGGTACATCAAGAAGTTTTGCAAGGGTCTGTACCAGATAGGTCTTTCCGCAGCCTGTGGGTCCGATCATCAGTATATTTGATTTTTCGATCTCTTTTTTGTTTGTATCGGAAAGATCGGCGTTTACCCTCTTGTAATGATTGTAGACCGCAACGGAAATGACCTTTTTTGCATGATCCTGTCCGATCACGTATTCATCGAGCATTTCCCTGATCCTGTGCGGCTTTGGGATCTTTGTCAGATCAAACTGTTTTTTCAGGGCATCGGGATCCTTCTTTTTTGCCTTTGGCTTTGGAGCGCCAAGTCCGAGGCTTCCAAAATCCGACAGATTGAGGAACTGGATGTTGGGGATGCCGAAAAATCCGGCACCGGGATTTCCCTGTGTCTCCTCTTCCTGTGTTTCCTCTTCAGGGTTTTCATCAGGAACGGTTTCCTCAACGCTGATATCCTCAGCAGCGGCCTTTTCCTTTATTACCGTTTTTTCACCTTCCGGACCATTGGTCTTTTCCTGCTCTTTTGGCTGTACCGCAGCCTTTGCCTGGGTATTAAAAGGGTCCGCAAAGCCAAAGCGGGACATGGATTCCAGTGATGTTCTCATGCAGTCACTGCACATATTGATGCCGCCGGGCAGGTGGAACATGCTGCCTGCGTCGCTGTCGCTTCTCCTGCAGATCGAGCAGTATTCGGTTTTTTTATTTTGATCGTTTGTATTATCAGGCATGTTTAACCTTTCATATCGCTTGAAAAATATTTTTCATTGTATCACGGCTTGCGGTTTTTGTCAGTTGGCATTCACAGCCAATGTTATTGACTTGAGCATATCAATCTTTGGCTCTTGCTCCCGCAGGGTCTACGCTCCGCTCCGGTCGACGCAAAACTACCGTCCACTGGACGGTATGCGTCCTCCCGTACCTTGCGCTCCGGTAGGTGCTCGGCACGGGGTTCTACGCTCCGCTTCGGTCGGCGCTAAACGAATGTACCGATGCTAGATGCGCTTGGCGCATCTAACCGGCATTCAAAATATGCCAAAGGGCATATTTTGCACTGGACATTCAGCGCCCCTGCTCGCGCATCAACTGTTCCGATTGCTCAACCAATGGCATTGGCTGTGAATAATCTCACGCGAGGATCTTTCGGGCCACATAAACACCGCTTGCGGAGGCGTGTGAAAGGGAGTGTGTCACTCCGCTTCCGTCACCGATGATGTAGAGACCCATGTAGGCGGTTTCGAGATCTTCGTTTACCTCAACCTCCATGTTGTAGAATTTGACCTCGACACCGTAGAGAAGGGTATCGTCGTTTGCGGTTCCGGGAGCGATCTTGTCGAGAGCATAGATCATCTCGAGTATGCCGTCCATGATCCTCTTGGGGAGAACAAGGCTTAAATCTCCGGGTTCAGCCTGAAGGGTGGGAGTGACAAAGTTTTCACTGATCCTTTTTGCGGTACTCCTCCTGCCTCTGATGATATCTCCGAAACGCTGGACTATGACGCCTCCCCCAAGCATGTTTGAAAGTCTGGCGATGCTTTCTCCATACCCGTTGCTGTCCTTGAACGGCTCTGAAAAGTGCTTTGCAACAAGCAGGGCAAAGTTCGTGTTTTTTGTCCTCTTTTCCGGATCGTCAAAGCTGTGGCCGTTGACGGTGACTATACCGTTTGTGTTTTCGGTAACGACGCTGCCGTAGGGGTTCATGCAAAAGGTCCTGACCCTGTCCTCAAACTTTTCCGTACGGTATACTATCTTGCTTTCATAGAGCTCATCTGTCAGATGGGCAAAAAGTACCGCAGGAAGCTCCACCCTGACGCCGATGTCCACTCTGTTTGATTTTGTGGGGATATCAAGGCTTTTGCAGGTTTCCTCCATCCATTTGCTGCCTATCCTTCCGGCAGAGACTATGCACTTTTCGCATTCATATTTACCGGTCTGTGTTTTTATGAGAAAGCCGCCTTCTGTCTTTTCGATGCTCTCAACGGGAGTCATAAAGAAAAACGAGGCTTTTTCCTTCAGCTTTTCGTAAAGATTTTTGAGGACGATATAATTGATGTCGGTTCCCAGATGCCTGACTGATGCATCAAGGAGCTGGAGCTTGTTTTGCAGACACATCTTTTTCAGTTCGGTATTTGTGGTGGAATACAGCTTCGTACCCTCACCGCCGTTTGCCAGATTGATGGTATCCACATATTCCATGAGCTTTACCGCTTCATCCTTTCCTATGTGCTCATGGAGGGTTCCGCCGAAGTCGTTTGTGATATTGTATTTTCCGTCGGAAAAAGCACCGGCACCGCCGAAGCCGCTCATGATGGAACAGCTTTTGCAGTGGATGCAGTTTTTGACCTTCACTCCGTCTATGGGGCATTTCCTGTCCTCGAGAGCATGACCGGCCTCGAAAACCGCTACCTTCAGGGAGGGGTCGTTTTTTGTCAGTTCATATGCGGCAAATATCCCGCCGGGACCGGCGCCTATAATGATCACATCATAATCCATTTAATATACCTCCGAAAAATATGCTCTTATTATAGTAGAAACTTGCGTTTTTTACAATAAAACCGGCACGGGAGCTTTTGTGGCGGGCAGGGAAGACAAACCCCGAAAAATCCGGGTTGCTTACAGCATATTTATGTGGGAAGAAATTTTATGTTTGCTTATTATGTAAATCTATGCTATAGTTTCACTATATGTTGTTGTCAGGGTGGAGATTGCCTACCATATATGCATTTGTCCCTGCGATGAAGAGGCTTTGCAGAATCTGAGGCATACTTTGACCCGGCAGAAAAAATGACGGGATTTTGAGGAGATCCAAGGAGTTTTTATTATGAGAAGAAAAAGAATCAGATCGGTTTTGGCTATGGTGCTTGCGCTTTCGATGGTCTTCGGATCGAATGTTTCGGCGCTTGCGGATGAGATAACGGATAACCCTGCACCGGTATCCGAAAATATGACGCAGCCGCCGTCGGGTGAAGAGACGCAGCCTGCTGCAAAGGAAAGCGAAAATGCCGCAGATCCGGCAGAAGAGGCCGGTGAGCCTTTGGCAGAGACACCGGAGCCTTCGGATGAAAAGCCGGCTGAAAACGCAGATCCCGAAAAGGAAGTACCTGATTCCGTATCTGCGGACCTGGAGGTGCCTGAAAAAGAGGCGCCGGAGGCTGAGGCTGAGGAGAGCGCGGGTGCGGGTGATGATATAAAGCTTTTTGTCAGCGCAGATACGGTATCGTATGACGGGAAAAGCCACGGTGTTTATATCAGTGCGAACAGGGCGGAAGGGTATACCTTTACGGCCTGGATGATAAGTGCGAATGACGGAAAGACTGAACCGTCACAATACAGTGAAGCGGACTTTCGAAGCGGGAGCGGGATATCAAAAAACGGTCTCGCAGTTTCTACGACGGCTAAGGAATTTGAGATTAGTGATAACAGCGCCGTAAATGCCGGAAGATATGCCGTTTCCGTAAATGCGGAAAAGAACGGTAAGGTAAGTGCCAATGCGGTTGTTTTCCTAAGCGTCAACAAGGCGGGACCAATATCCCTTTCAATAAACGGAAAGACGAAATATTATGACGGAAGCAGTCTTGTGGCTGATGCAAAGGATCTGTATGAGATTGACGGAAAGACGCTGTACGGGAATGATATGGATCTCATAAAGGTTTCGGGAAGCCAAAACAGCGCGGGAGAATCCGGCATAAATGTCGATGTGTCGGCGATAGCGGGAAACTATGAGATAAAAAATGTTTCTGCAGGAAAGCTGACAGTGCTTTCAACCAATCTCGTCATCAGGTCAAAGGATTTCAGAAAGAATTTTGACAGGAAGGCTGTCACCCAGGCTGAAAGGGAGGGCTTTACCATCGAGGCCGACGGCGCGGATGTGAACACTCTGTCAAAAAACCTGGCGCTTGATGCCACCTGCTTTAACTGGGATAAGTCAAGCCTGATCTCGGGGGATACGGTGACCGCCAGCCAGAACAGGTTTGAACTGAACGAAGAAGGAAAGAAAAGGATCTATGGCGTATCAAATAATAAGGCGGGAAATTTTGCTTCGGTCAGGCTTGTTTCGGGAAACATCACGATAATAAAGAAGGAACATGAATGGACGTCAAACGGTCTGACGGCTCCCGTGATCTCTTCGGTGAAGCAAAACGCCAAGGGATTTGTCACCATCACATGGAAGGCTGCAAGGACCTACAAAAATAAGGAGAAAAAGGACAGAAAAAAAAGCTCCTCCGAAAAAAAGATGGATCAGGCCAGATACATGATCTACAGGTATGATGATGTAAACGAGGACTGGATCCTGCTCAATGGTGCAAACAAATCAAAAGCGGCGGATAAGGAGTCTGACATAAAGTTCGGTCAGACCGGAACGAAGTTTGTGGACAAAGAGGCCGGAAGAGAGGATATAAGCACCTATATCTACAAGGTAAATGTCATAGGCTATGACAGCGACACGAAATACGGAATGGCAAAGGAACCTTCCTACGGTGTATGCCAGCCCATGGGACTTGGTCTGACCATGCTTCAGCATGACAGGAACAGCATGGATTTCAGGTTCTCAAAGATCAGGGGAACCGAGACCTACGTCATCGAAAGATCGCTGACGGGCAAAAAGAACGATTTTGATGATGCTGTGATCAGTGTTTCCGCAGATCAGATAGATAACTTTGATTATTACGGATCAAAGCTTGCATCTCCGCTTACATATAAAAATAACGGAGAACCGGTAAAGAAGGGAAGTGTCATACCTGCAGAGGGAGTATTTATAACGGACAGGTCCCTCGACGCGGGAGACACTTACCATTACAGGGCTTACGTGAAGACGGAGGTTGTGGATTTTGCCGAGGACGGATCGGTGCTCCCTGAAAGAAAGGAGCTGAAGTCTGCGGTATCAAACGTTGTGAAGTCAAAGCTCAGGTTCTATGCACCCTATGTAGTATCAGCAGGTACTCCCAGATTTGACCGCGCAGCCATCGCCTTTGAAGCCCTTTCGGAGGATATCATACCCACCGGAAGTGCGAAAAAATACAGCAAAAACAAATACGAGATCCTTCAGTCCACATCTCCCACGGGAGGTTTCAAGGTGGTTGCAACGGTTACGGGGAAGGATCTGGATGCAGATGAGGTAACAAATCTCACAAAGGTTGCGGCAAACAGGGAAATCAGCTTGAACGGGGTTAAATACAAGGCTCCTTATCCTACGTATATCTATCTGGTAAAGGGTCTGGCACCGGAGAAGAACTACTATTTCAAGGTAAGAGTCGTACTTGACAAGGTTACGGGATTTGCGGGTGAGTCCGTATGCGTAAAGCCGCAGATGGGCGATGTCACCTCGATCTCGGCAAACGTGGATAATTACAACAAGGTTACTGTGAACACCGATTTTGTGACCGGAGCAAAGGAGATGGTCATAACCTACAGGGCGACAAAGACCCATACGGGAACGGTGCTCTCGGAAAATTCAAACAAGGATTCAACCTGGAAAAGAAAGGTCTTTACCATTAAAAGGGACAGCAACAAGGATCCGATAACCAAATTTGGCATAACAGGGCTGAAGCACGGTTACACCTATGAGTTCTATGCCGAGCCCAAAAACGGAAAGAGGCATGTGTCGGCTGATCCGAAGAAGGCCGTGGCCACTACAAAGGTGGGAGCTCCGAAGCTGAGCACCGCGCCGAAGGATATGGATGAGGTATATGTATCCTGGCAGGAGGTCAAGGGCGCCACAAAGTACATGCTGCGTGTATATGATGTGGAAAACCATGACGCGCTGGTAGCCGAAAAAGTATTCAAAAAGCCCGGAAAGCATACCTGGAGAGGAGGCACGGGAGGAAGCCTTGATCCCAAAAAGGGCAAGACCGATATGGATCTGGTGGGAAAGCCCTACAGATTTGAGGTGTGCGCATTCAGGAAGGACTCCTATTTTTCCTCCGGTGAGTGGGGACTTGTCGCTCAAAAGACCGATTCCGGAAGACCCACCGGCGTAAAGAATCTGAAGGCACAGTTAAACCGGGTGGCAGTAGACAACGGATATACCTATTATCCGGACGGATTTCTCACCTGGGATCACTCCGCTGATTTCAGCCAGAGTACGCCTTTGGGTTATATGGTTGAAAGAAAGGTATACAAATACAAGACAAATACGGAGGATTCCTTTGAAAAGAACTGCAGTTCATCGGTGGTGCTTTTTACAAAGGAGGAGGCAAAAAAGAGGCTTGATAACAGCAAAAAGGACGGGAAGTATGTATCCTACAAGGGCTTCAGGAACAAGCAGACAAAGAACCTGCCCTTCTATCACGGTGACAAGGTGGTCTATGTGGTAACACCTGTTTATCAAAGCGCGACCACAAAGAAATACGGCAGAGGTCCGGAAAAGGACGGATTCATCCTCGGTGTGCCGAAAAAGGTGACCTACATCACGCCTTACAAGATAAAACTTACAAATACCGAGGTGACCGTGGGACAGACAAAGGAGGTACCGATCTCCTTCCTGCCAAAGAGCACGACGTTAAAGGATGTGGTCTGGACAGCGCCCGGCCAGAAATACTTTACTCTTGAGGGCTCAAAGGTGAAGGGAAAGACGGCCATGTCAAAGTGGAACAAGGAAGTGTATGTCCAGGCAACGGGCAGGATAAGCATCAGCGGAAGCTCCATCATAAGCAATCATGCCCTCATCAAGGTTAATCCCATCGGTACGGGTGACGGAAAGCTCAAGGTCTGCATAGATGCCGGACACGGAGGAAGCGACAGCGGTGCAACAAATAACGGACTTTTGGAAAAGACCTGCAATCTTGCCATGGCAAATGCCATGAAGGCCGAGCTTGAAAAATACAATGTTCCCGTAGTCATGACAAGATATGATGATACCTATCTGACCGTTGGAGACAGGCCGAACATCGCATATTCAAACGGCTGCAACCTCTTCATCTCGATCCATTGCAACTCCGGAGGAGGTCACGGTACCGAGGTGTGGAAATCCATAACCGAATATCATGACGATGCCCTGGCAAACAGGATCCTGAGCAAGGTCACGGCTGCCATCGGCACGGAAAGCCGCGGAGTGAAGACCAGGACCGGAAGCAACGGAGATTATTACGGTGTCATCAGAGGATCTGCCGCAAACAAGATAACGGGAATGATAGTCGAGGTTGCCTTCATAGACGGAGACTACAGCAAGCTTAATAATGGCGACATGAGGGAGGCTGCAGGAAGAGCCATAGCGGATGCCGTGCTTGAAAGCAGGGGATATAAATGATGAGACTGAAAAAAGGGGGGATCCTCATCCTCCTTGCCCTGTGCACAGTATTGAACTTTGGATGTACAAAGCAGGAAAAAGAGGAGGTTCCGGTCTTTATAATAAAAAAAGAAGATGCCGACAATCTCCTGACAGAAGTGCTTGACGGAAGCGGCTGCAAAGCGGATTACAGGGACAGTATCGAGATTGACGAAAGCGGTTATTATACATATACTGTAACTGACCCTGAGGGAAAGGTGATGGACATGATCCTTGCAGTTGACGGCTTTTCCGGCGAGGTAAAGGTATATGATCCTTTGAAAAAAGGAGTCTCCGATTTTTCGGAGTTTCCTTATTATGAAAAGACGGAGAGCAGGTTCAGGGATATCAGCTGGGACGGCAGGTTCTCAAAGGGAGATGTGAGCGTGGAGCTGCTTCCTGCCGATGATTCATCATTTGAGTTTACGGTTTATGAAAAGGACCGGAAAGTGCTTACAGGTGTTGCCTTCATAGAAAAGGACGGGGCGGCATGGGAGTCGGAGGACAAAAAAGAAAGTATCGGCTTTAAGATGGCGGAAACCGGCGTTTTGCAGGTGACCGAAGATGGAGATTTGGGTATCTCCGGAGAATACAAAAGCGAATAATTTAACAAAGAAAGGATGTAAAGATGAAGAGTATCAGAAAGATCACGGCAATGCTCCTTGCGGCAGTGTTTGTTTTCATGGGAGCATCGCAGATGCAGACAAAAGAGGTATCGGCAGCAGCGGCGGTGAAGGGAACCTGGGTGTCATTCCTTGACATACAGACGATGCTTCGGGGAAAGCCGCAGGGTGCCTTTGACCAGAGTTTTCAGACGATATGCGCGACAGTTGCGGCAAACGGCGGCAATGCGGTATTTGTCCATGTGCGGTCCCACAACGATGCGATCTATCCTTCAAATATATATCCGTGGAGCACACAGATGCTGAACGGAGCAAACCCGGGGTTTGATCCTCTGGCCGATATGGTACAGATCGCCCATGCATCGGGACTGAAATTTCATGCATGGATCAATCCCTACGGGTTCAGAAACGGAGCATATGCAGGAAATGCTGCTCTTGCAAACAATGCCAATATCGTAGCGGGTGTGGCAGAGATAGTGACGAAATATCCTGTGGACGGGATTCATTTTGATGATTATTTCCCGCCTCTTGGTGCGGCAAATCTGAACAGCATGATCGCACAGGTCCATCAGGTATGTGCCGCAAACGGAAAGGTCTTTGGCATCGCTCCCCAGGGAAATGTGGAGAATAACCTCAGGATGGGAGCAGATGTGGCAACCTGGCTCTCGGTTCCGGGATATATTGATTACATCGCACCCCAGATCTACTGGACCGATAATTACGGAGCTGGTGCGAATGTGGCCATGTCTTCGCAGAGACTGGCACAGTGGAGGGGACTCAACAAGATCGGTATACCGATGTATGTGGGTATGGCTCTGTACAGGTGCGGAAGCCCGGTTGCAGGTGATCCCGGCTGGATGCGGGCAAACAACAACCTGGCTCTCCAGGCTCAGAAGGCGGCATCTTTGGGCTACAGCGGATACATACTCTATAATGCCACAAGCGAGCTGATGCCAAACGCGGGACAGCAGGCTGAGCTTGCAAACTTAAGGGCTGCATGGTAAAAAGGGTGCATATATAAGTAAACATGTATCAAAACGAAGGTGTTCATGTGGTCACAAGACCCGTGGGCACCTTTGATAAATTTTTCGGAACAAAACAAGGAGGGTGCCATGGAATTTACAAAAATGCAGGGCTGCGGAAATGATTATATCTATGTGGACGGAGCAGCGGAAAAAGTAAAAAACAGACCGGAGCTTGCGGTAAAACTCAGTGACAGACATTTCGGCATCGGATCTGACGGGATGATATTCATAGATCCCTGTGATGAAGCGGATTTTGAGATGCATATGTTCAATGCCGACGGGTCCGAAGCCCAGATGTGCGGGAACGGGATCAGGTGTGTGGGCAAATTTGTTTATGACAGGGGAATGACCGACAAGGATACCGTCAGCATCAAAACCGGAGCAGGCATCAAGACCCTGAAGCTCAATGTGGTGGATGGAAAGGTGAAGACAGTCAGAGTGGATATGGGTGTTCCGGAGTTTGATCCTGAAAAGATACCGGTGAGGCTTTCCGGAGAAAAGATCGTATCGGAACCGGTGGTGATCGGAGGAAAGGAATACAGGATCACCTGTGTATCCATGGGAAATCCCCATTGCGTTGTATTTGTGGATGATGTGGATTACCTTGAGATGGAGGAGACGGGTCCTCTTTTTGAAACGGATGAGTTATTCCCGGAAAGGGTCAACACAGAGTTTGTACAGGTAAATGACAGAAACCATATCGAGATGAGGGTATGGGAAAGGGGTTCGGGGGAGACTCTGGCCTGTGGGACAGGAGCATGTGCCAGCGCAGTTGCCTGTGTTTTGAATGATTTGACAGACCGGAAAACTGCTGTTAAACTAACCGGCGGTATACTCGAGATAGAATATGCCGATGACGGACACGTATACATGACGGGGCCCGCTGAAACGGTATTTGAAGGCGAGATAGATCTGTAAAGAGGCGGGATCTTTTGAAAGTGATCCCAAACGGATGGAGTTTATATGTTTCAGGAATATACAGAACAGGCAAGAAAAGCTCTTTCACTTGCAAAAAAGAGTTCGAAGGAGCTGAAACAGAATTATATAGGATGTGAACATATCCTCCTGGGACTGCTGAGAGAAGGCTTGGGAGTGGCTGCGCAGGTTCTTATAGGAAACAATGTTCATGAGACAAACGTGATCGAGCTTATACGGCAGCTGATAGCTCCGGAGGAAGAGCAGCTGACCACTTCTGTTGCAGAAAGGGACGGGATGACTCCCAGGGCAAGACACGTGCTGGAACTTGCAGGTGAGCTTTCTGAGAGGTTTTCGGCACCTGAGATAGGCACGGAACACATCCTTCTGGCCATGCTCAGAGAAGGTGAGAATGCAGGCGTGAGGCTTTTGAACACGCTGGGAGTGAATATCCAGAAGCTGTACATGGATACCATCACCGCCATGGGAGAGGATATCTCAAAGGCGAGAGAAGAGGCAGGCACTTATTACAGGAACAGGCAGGAAGCTTCCTCGAAAAACGGAACTCCCATGCTGGATCAGTACAGCAGGGATCTGACAGAGCTTGCCAGAGCCGGAAAGCTTGATCCTGTGATAGGCAGACAGGATGAGATCACCAGGGTTGTTCAGATCCTGAGCCGCAGGACAAAAAACAATCCGTGTCTTGTGGGAGAGCCCGGAGTCGGAAAGACTGCGATAGTTGAAGGCTTTGCGGTAAAGATCGTCGAAGAGAGCGTTCCCATGACCATGATCGGGAAAAGGGTGGTATCTCTGGATCTTTCCGGGATGGTCGCAGGCTCGAAATACAGGGGTGAGTTTGAAGAGAGGATAAAGAGGGTGATCGCAGAGGTGATAAATGCCGGAAATATCATTCTCTTTGTTGATGAGCTTCATACCCTCATTGGTGCGGGAGGCGCCGAGGGAGCCATAGATGCTTCCAATATCCTGAAGCCCTCGCTTGCCCGGGGAGAACTTCAGATGATAGGTGCGACCACCATCGATGAATACAGGAAATACATCGAAAAGGACGCAGCCCTTGAAAGAAGGTTTCAGCCCGTGACGGTGGAGGAGCCTACGGAAGCCCAGGCTGTGTCCATACTCATGGGTATAAAGGATAAATATGAGGAGCATCACAATCTCAGGATAAGCCCTGAAGCTGTTGAAGCCGCCGTGAAGATGTCGTCGAGGTATATCAATGACAGATTTCTGCCGGACAAGGCGATAGATGTCATGGATGAGGCTGCATCAAGGCTTCGGATTTCCAGGATGACGGTTCCGCCGGCCATAGAGAACATGAAAAAAGAGCTCGAATCCATGGAAGAATCAAAAGAAAGGGCCATCAAGGCCGGTGATTTTGTCCATGCCGGAGAGATACACCGTGACCAGCAGAAGAAAGAAGCCAGGTTTGAGAGATTGAAAAAGAATTTTGAGAACTCCGAAAAGGAAAAGGACCTGATGGTCACCGAGGATGATATAGCCGACGTCGTATCACTTTGGACAAAGATACCTGTCAGCAAACTGACCGAAAAGGAAAATGAAAAGCTGATGAAGCTGGAATCCATCCTTCACGGACGGGTTGTGGGACAGGATGAGGCGGTTTCCCTGGTGGCAAAGGCGATCAAAAGAGGAAGGGTAGGGCTGAAGGACCCGAACCGTCCCGTAGGATCGTTTTTATTCCTCGGACCTACCGGTGTGGGTAAAACGGAGCTGTCAAAGGCTCTTGCCGAGGCGCTTTTCGGATCGGAAAATTCACTCATCAGAGTGGATATGTCAGAGTTTATGGAGTCACATTCGGTTGCAAAGATGATAGGATCGCCGCCGGGATATGTGGGTTTTGACGAAGGAGGGCAGCTTGCCGAAAAGATCAGGAGACATCCGTATTCCGTTGTTCTTTTTGACGAGATCGAAAAGGCCCATCCCGATATCTTCAATGTGCTGCTTCAGGTTCTTGATGACGGACATATCACGGATTCGAAGGGACGGAAGGTCAGCTTCAAGAATGCGGTGATCATCATGACCTCCAATGCCGGTGCCCAGAGGATCATAGATCCCAAAAAGCTGGGCTTTGACAGCGGCGAGGATGCGGATGGCGATTACAAAAAGATGAAGAGTGATGTGATGGATGAGGTGAAGAGGATATTCAAGCCGGAGTTCATCAACCGTATAGATGATATCATAGTTTTCCGGACGCTGGATGATGATAATATGAAGAACATCGTCACCCTGCTTTCCAAAAACCTCATAAAGAGGGCAAAGGAGGAACTGGATATCACTTTGAAGATATCTCCGAAGGCAAAAGAGTTCATAGTGAAGGAAGGTGCTGACAGGAAGTACGGAGCCAGGCCCTTAAAGAGGATGATACAGAATATGATCGAGGATCCTCTGGCGGAGGAGGTGCTGAAGGGCAACGCAAAACAGGGCAGCACGGTCACGATAGTATACAAGGACGGAAAGATAATTCCGAAGTGCAATCAGTCATAAATCGTGATACAATTAGGTAAGCAGGCATTTAACTTATTTTTTTTGGAGAGGGTGCAAAAATGTCGATAGTAAAGGATCTTTTACACAGTGAATCAGACGGAAGCTTGAGCTTTGGAAACCACGAGCTTCCCGCAAAGGAAAAGGTTGAGGATTTCAGATTTAACGGAAAGAGTCTCAAGGTTAAGACCTTTAAGGACATCACAAAACTGGAGTCTGACGGGGAACTGGTATATGAATCGGTGCCGGGGACCAGTGTGAACAATCTCGTTGTGACCGATAACGGGATGAGATTCAGGGTTGAGGGAGCAAACGATGCTCAGATAACCGTTGGGCTGAAGCCGGATACGGAATATGAGGTGCTTGTTTCGGGAAGTGATGCCGGAAGGATGAAGACGAACCTTGGAGGAAAGCTTTCGGTAAGCGTGGAGCTTGAGGGCTGCGGAACGGTTGATGTAGAAGTCAGGGAAGCGTAGGTTATATTATAATAACAGAAAGGACAAGGGCCGTGCCTGTAGGAACAGGCGCGGCTTTTTTGGAGATAAGGATATGGCAAGATCAAAGGAAACGGTGTTTTTTTGCCAGAACTGCGGATTTGAGTCCGCAAAATGGCTGGGACAGTGTCCGGCCTGCAGGGAATGGAATACCATGACCGAGGAGCCGGCGGTGAAAAAAGAAAAGAAGGGACCTTCTTTTTCCGGAAAGGAAAGATCTAAGCCCGTAACCCTGGACGAGATAGAAAACGATGAAAGGCAGAGGCTGTCCTCGGATATAGAAGAGCTGGACAGGGTTCTGGGCAGCGGGATAGTGAAGGGATCGCTGGTGCTCGTAGGAGGAGATCCGGGCATAGGGAAGTCCACACTTCTGCTCCAGCTTTGCAGGAACCTGAGCATCAGGGGGCATAAGCTGATGTATGTGTCAGGGGAGGAGTCTGCTTCCCAGATAAAGATGAGGGCCGTAAGGCTCGGAGAATTCGGAAAGGAGCTGAAGATCCTGTGTGATACGGATCTGGACGTCATCACAACCCTGATCGAAAAGGAAAATCCGGAGATCGTGGTCATAGATTCGATACAGACGATGGTAAACGGCAACGTGACCTCATCCGCAGGCTCCGTTTCCCAGGTGAGGGAGTCTACCGGGGTACTCATGCGGATCGCAAAGCAGCTTGATATCACGGTGTTCATCGTCGGACACGTGACAAAGGAGGGGGCCGTCGCGGGTCCGAAGGTTTTAGAGCACATGGTTGACACGGTCCTTTACTTTGAGGGTGATATCCGGGGAAGCTACAGGCTTCTGCGCGCCGTAAAGAACAGATTTGGCTCAACTGACGAGATAGGAGTGTTTGAGATGTATGCCGACGGACTCAGGCAGGTTTCAAATCCGTCCGAATACATGCTTTCGGGAAGAGCATTAAAGAGCAGCGGAAATGTGGTCACCTGCATAATGGAAGGGACCAGGCCTCTGCTCATCGAGATCCAGGCTCTGGTGTGCGATACAAGCTTCGGCCTCCCCAGGCGTCAGGCAACGGGAATGGATCTCAACAGGCTGAACCTATTGATGGCTGTGCTTGAAAAAAGAG
>JAFSWJ010000098.1 GCA_017444545.1 Lachnospiraceae bacterium | reverse complement strand
GGACAAGGTGGCGCTGTATGCGCATAATGAGTGGCTGAATGCCTTCATATGCTATGGGATTTTCGGCGGCGCGGCATACCTTGGCATCTTCATATCCGCGCTCATACGGTTTGTGAAAAAGCGGGGGCAGGCACCTGCTGCCCTGGGAGCTGCCATTATCGTTGTCGCATATATTTCGCACCAGATGTTCGGATATCAGCAATACGTCAGCACGCCCTATATCTTTCTGATCCTCGGGATCGGAGAGCAGGCGGTAAGGGAGGTATCCTGATGTCTTCTTTGGAAAATGAAAAGAGGTCGATACTGGTCACCGGCGGATGCGGGATGATCGGCTCCAATCTGGTAAAGAGACTGGTAAAGGAAGGCTGGGATGTTTTTGTGGCAGATGATCTGTGGCGCGGAAAAACCGGATACCTTTACGATGACGACCAAAAACCCGTTATAGATCTTGACAGGAAGTTTTTTAAGCTCGATCTTTGTGACCCGAAAGCCTGTGAAAGTGTGATCGGCAAAACGGATTATATCGTTCATCTTGCTGCCAGGGTAGCAGGAGTGGAATATGTATTTGAAAACCAGGGGGACATTTTCAGGATCAACAACCTCATAAATTCAAATGTGTTTAACGCGGCAAGAAAAGCCGGCAGGGAAAAGATAAAGGGTATAATATATGCGGGTACGGCCTGCAGTTTTCCGTACAGCAGACAGGATACACTTGATCCCGAACCCTTAAAAGAGGACGAACTGTTTCCCGCATACCCGGAGTCGGCTTACGGATGGAGCAAGCTGATGGGTCAGCTGGAGCTGGGGTATCTTGAAAAGGAGACGGGTATTCCCTGCTGTACGCTCATATTTCATAATGTGTACGGAACGCCGGCCGATACGGGCGTACGAGCCCAGGTCATACCGGCACTGATACGCAGGGCCGTAAATTATCCCGATGAGGAATTTGTAGTGATGGGAAACGGGGAGCAGGAAAGAGCCTTTGTTCATGTGGATGATGTGACGGAAGCCATTGTCCTGGCACTGGAAAAAGGATGGGGAGAAGACTGTATCCAGATCGGACCTTCCTTTTGCACCGGTATCGGAAAGGTTTCGGAAATGATAATAGATATTTCCGGCAAGAAGATCATCCCCCGTTTTGACATCTCAAAACCTGAGGGCAACAAGGCAAGATGTGCCGACTACTCAAAGGCCGAAAGGATTCTCGGATGGGAACCGAAGGTCGGATTAAAGGACGGACTTGGCCGGTGCTATGAGTGGATCGAAAAAAGCATGAAGAGTGATGAATACAAACGTGATGGAAGGTAAAAGAAAGCGCCTGCTGCTTGTCTCCACGAGGATATTCTGGCCTGCGGATGTGGGTCACAAGATCCTTTTGTATAATTACTGCAGAGGGTTATACGATCATTATCATTATGACATCTATGTCTGTTCCTTTCTGGAATACGGTCAGGCTTTCAGTAAAGAGGACAAACCATATTTCATAAAAAAGGTGTTTTTGGCAAAAAAGCCCGGCGTCCTTGAGATAACAGGAAATATCATCAGGCATTCTCTTGCGGGAAGGCACAGATGGTCATTTCAAAGC
>JAFSWJ010000097.1 GCA_017444545.1 Lachnospiraceae bacterium | reverse complement strand
GTTTCCCTACACGGAAACGCCGAAGATCGCCTTTAACTACAGGCGGGTTCCGGAAAACATGCCCGAGGACATATTTATCACGGATACCTCCTTTCGTGACGGACAGCAGTCCAGGACTCCCTATACCACGGAGCAGATGGTGCATATCTACAAGCTGCTCCACAAGCTTGGCGGTCCGAAGGGAATGATCCGTCAGACGGAGTTTTTTGTTTATTCGGAAAAGGACAGGAAGGCTCTGGAAAAATGCATGGAGCTGGGTTATGAGTTTCCGGAGATCACGACCTGGATAAGGGCATCGAAAAAGGATTTTGAGCTGGTAAGATCCATCGGGATCAAGGAGACGGGTATCCTTGTTTCCTGTTCTGATTATCATATCTTTCACAAGATGGGGCTGACACGAAAGGAGGCTCTCGACAAGTATCTGGGGATAGTTTCGGATTGTATTGAGGCGGGACTCCATCCCAGATGCCATTTTGAAGATATCACCCGTGCGGACTTCTACGGTTTTGTGGTACCCTTTGCGACAAAGCTCATGGATCTTTCAAGGGAAAGCGGTGTTCCGGTAAAGATCCGTGCCTGCGATACCATGGGATTTGGAGTGCCCTATCCCGGAGCAGCCCTTCCACGAAGCGTTTCAGGTATCATTTACGGTCTGCAGCATCATGCGGATGTGCCGTCCGAGATGATCGAGTGGCACGGACACAATGATTTTTATAAAGGCGTTGTGAATGCCACCACTGCATGGATGTACGGTGCGAGCGCTGTCAACTGTTCGCTTCTGGGCATCGGAGAGAGAACGGGAAATGTGCCGCTTGAGGCCATGGTCTTTGAATATGCGTCCCTGCGTGGAACGCTGAACGGGATGGACACCCGTGTGATCACTGAGATCGCGGAATATATCAGCAGGGAGACAAATTATACCATCCCTCCCATGACGCCGTTTGTGGGAAGCGCCTTCAATCTGACAAGGGCCGGTATCCATGCGGACGGAATGATGAAGAATCCGGAGATCTACAACATCTTTGATACGGGGGCTCTGCTGAACCGTCCTCCGAGGGTCTCCATCACAAATACCTCAGGTGTTGCCGGAGTGGCCTTCTGGGTAAACGAATACAGAAAGCACCTCGGAAAATCTGCTCTGCCAAAGAATGATGACCTGATCGTAAAGATCCATGACTGGGTCATGTCTGAATATGATGCAGGCCGGGTCACCATGATCACGGATGCCGAGATGGAGAGCAAATACAACGAGATCGTAAAGGATTGACGGAAAAATAAAACTGCCTGTTGACAGGGCGGTTTTATTATAATAAAATAGATTGTGCAAAAGTAAATTGTGCAAAATAGAAATTTATATAAGGAGGAAATGATTATGGCTACGATGTATGATTTCAATGTAAAGGACAGAAAGGGCGGGCAGGTCAGTCTGAAGGATTATGAGGGAAAGGTGGTGCTTGTGGTAAATACCGCAACCGGATGCGGCTTCACCCCTCACTATGAGCCCCTTGAGGCTATGTACAGGGAGTTAAGGGACAAGGGATTTGAGATACTGGATTTTCCCTGCAACCAGTTTGCAAATCAGGCTCCGGGATCGGAGGATGAGATCCATGAGTTCTGCACGATGAAGTTTGGGACCGAGTTCCCCCAGTTTGGAAAGATCGATGTAAACGGCGACAGCGCTGATCCTCTCTTTGCGTGGCTTGCAACGGAAAAACCCTTTGAAGGCTTTGGAAAGGGACTGAAGAATGCGGCTCTGGAAAAATATGCTGCAACAAACAACAAAAAATTCGGAGACAAGGCCTACATCAAGTGGAATTTCACCAAATTCCTGATCGACCGTGAGGGCAATGTTGTTTCCAGATTTGAGCCGACTGTGGATATGAAGGAAGTTGAGGATAAAGTAAAGGCGATTCTGTGATAATATAGACTGAAAGGACTGGAAAGGAGTTTATATTATGGAATTTGCCATGATCGAAACAGGATGGTGGTCGCTGCTTCCGCCACTCATAGCGATCGCACTGGCACTGATAACAAAGGAAGTTTATTCATCGCTTTTCATCGGTGTCTTTTCGGGAATGCTCATCTATACCTTTGCGGGAGGCGGATCGGTCTTTTCATCCGTTTCGCTGATGTTTGACATGATGAGCTCAAAGATCGCAGACAATGCGTATATGATAATATTCCTGGCACTGCTCTGGGCTGTGATAAATCTCGTATCAAAGTCGGGAGGAAGCCTGGCCTACGGCAGATGGGTCGGAAAGAAGCTGAAGAGCAGGAGGGCGGCTGCCTTTGCAACGTCTTTTCTGGGGATCCTGATCTTCATAGATGACGGGTTCAACTGTCTGACTGTGGGAACCGTGATGAGTCCCATAACCGACAGGCTGAAGATCTCCAGGGAAAAGCTTGCCTATATCATCGATGCCACTGCCGCGCCCGTGTGCATCATAGCTCCGGTCTCAAGCTGGGCTGTGGCTGTGGCAAGCGAGGTCAGCCAGACAAACGGGTTCAATGTATTTCTTTCCACCATACCGTACAATTTCTATGCTCTGATGACCATACTGATGGTATTTTTCATCAGCTTCACAGGCAGGGATTTCGGTCCCATGAAAAAGGCGGAGCAGGAGGCATTAAACGGCATACGGATGGAAAAGAAGGACACCGCGGAGGATAAGAAAAACGGAAGGGTGATCGACCTGGTGCTTCCGATCGCGGTGCTGATAGTTTTTGCCATACTCGGGATGGCTTTTGTGGGCGGTTTTTTTGATGGCGTGAGCTTTTCGGAAGCCATCGGATACAATCCTGCCGGCGGCCTGTCGCTTGGTGCCTTTGCCGGTCTCATCACGGCTTTCATCCTCTACATACCGAGGAAGCTGATGAAGCCGAGAGAGTTTGTGGACTGCATAGTAAGCGGCATCGGGAGCATAGTCCCGCCCATGCTGATCCTCATACTTTCATGGAGCCTCGGGGGCGTCTGCAGGCAGCTGATAGGCACGGGACAGTTCATATCAGGCTTTGTGAGCACATCAAATATGTCCCTTGGACTTTTGCCCTTCCTGATCTTTGTGATAGCGGCTTTGATGAGCTTTTCCATGGGATCGTCCTGGGGAACTTTCGGAATGCTGATCCCCATCGTTACCATGATATGTGAAAGCGAAGGAGCGGGGATCTATCTGATACCCGCACTGGGAGCCACCCTTGCAGGTTCGGTATACGGAGACCACTGTTCTCCCATATCCGATACGACGATCCTGGCTTCCACCGGAGCCGGATGCAAGCATATACGGCATATTGAGACCCAGCTGCCCTATGCGACTCTGGTGGCTGTGGTCTGTGCCATAGGATATCTGATAGCGGGACTTTTGAAGTCTCCGTGGGCTGCTCTGATCATAGAGGCAGTGCTCCTTGTGGGTACGGTGATGATATTGAACAAACGGGATATTTCACGACAGCACAAATGAATCTCTGAATAAATAAACCTGCCGGCTTTGGATCTGATGATCTTTTGCCGGCAGGTTTGTTTTTATTATGGAAGTATCAGACGGTGTACTGTGACAGATCCGAATTGATCTCATCCGAGTACTGGTTCAGGTTCTCTGAAATGCTGGTGATATTTTCCGTCTCTGAACGAAGTCTCGTATTTTCGGATACGATCTGATCGGAAAGAGCCAGGACTTCATTGATGCTTGATGCCTGCTCCTCGGTGATCGCTGCGTTGTTTGAAGCAACATCATTGATCTTTCCGATACCTGTTGCGATGGTTGTGATACCGTCTGTTGCGGCTGCCACATCGCTGTAGATCTTGTTGAAGGACTCGTTTGCACCCTCAACACCCTGCAGGCAGGCTTCCATATCCTTTGCGCAGATATCGGCTTTCCTGTTGATATCCGCGATGTTCTTTGTGACATCATCAACAAGCCTGTGGATGTTTTCGGTAGCGCTGGAGGACTGGTTTGCAAGCACACCGACCTCGGATGCGACAACAGCAAAGCCCTTGCCGAGTTCTCCTGCCCTGGCTGCCTCGATGGATGCATTGAGTGACAGCAGGTTTGTCTGCTCGGAGATCGCATTGATGGTATCGGTGATACCGGTGATCTCTTCGACTGATTTTGCGGTGGCTCTGATCAGGGTCGTGAGTTCCTCTATGGTCTCGTTCAGAGTGGATACGTTTCTGGTCATGCTCTCCATCTCGCCCTTGCCCTTTGCGGAAGCCTCGAGAGTTTCATCACAGAGGTTACGGACATTTTCGGCATTCTGAGCCAGATCGCTGGAGGTGGATGCAAGCTCTGTAGCGGCGTTTGCGATCTCCTCGATGGAGGTGTTCATATCCGTGAGAGTAGTATTGAGCTTTTCGATGGAATCGCCCTGATTCTGGTTTGCATCCGAAAGCGTGTGGGAGATATCAAAGCATTCGCCGGCACGGCTGTTCATGGCGCCTGAGATATCTGACAGACTGTTGAGGGTCGAGCGCATCTTTTCTATATATTCATTCAGGCTCTCACTCAGAGTCGTGATCTCGTTGTTGCCCTCGGGAACGATCTTGACTGTGAAGTCACCCTTGCTGATGTCGGTGATCCTCTCGGTCACTGTGGTGACAGGATTGATGGCCTTGCTGATTATATAATAAATGAGGATCGAAAGTATGATGAGGAGGATGATAGCGCTTAAGAAGGTCACAAACATAACCTTCAAAATGGCATTGCTGAGCATGCTTGAAGGAACTGCGCTGACAATAGCCCAGGAGGTATCCTCAATGTCGGTTGCGGTAAACATCATGCCTCCTGCAGATGTCTTTGCAGTGATAACCTTGCTGCCATCCGCACTCAGGCTTTTGTCCAGTGAATCAAATATTGGAGCAAGACCTGCAGCAATGGGATCTGTAGTATCTGCAAGTGTCTGTCCCACAGAAGATTCCACATTGCTGATGAGGATGTCCTTTGTCTCCTTGTTTATGATGTAGTATTTTGCATCGGGAGAAAGGGATTTGAATGCGGCAACCTTTTCGGCAACCTTGTCAAAGTTTATGTCGCTGCTGAGCACCACGCCGTCGCGGACCATGACGGAGCATGCCAGACAGGTCTTTCCCGTGGATGCATCCACATAGGGCTCTGAAGAATAGATATCACCCTTTTTGTCGAGAGCACCCTTGTACCAGGGTCTGTCGTTGAAAACGAAGGTCTCGTCGGGAACCCAGCCCGATCCGTCGAGAAATACATTTTCATTTCCGTAGGCCATGTAGATGTCCTGTGAATCGGGGTCGTCTGCGGTGAGCTTTAAGAGCATGGCAAGAGTGTCATCATAGGAAGACTCCGGCAGATTTTTGACCACATCGGCCGTCTGTCCGACTCTCGTCATGATGTTGCTCCACCAGTTGTGAATCTCTGCAGCGTAGGTCACGGATTCTCTGGCCAGCACATTGTTCATGAGCGACTGGATATTATCCGATGCGAGTTTGATGCTGATCTGGGTGATGATCACGATCATTACCGCAACAAAGATGATGATCCGGCTCAACAAAGTCTTTTTCAAAGATTTTCTTTTTTTAGCCTTCATGTTTCGTCTCCTTCATAAAACAGGTGTTCGATTTCCCCTGACGATCTCCCCGTCAGATAAGGGTTATTTTACAATAATTTGATTAATCTTGCAAAAAAAAATGTATCTTGTACAGATTTATTTTATTATGTGCAGAATGCCCGGAACGGCTCATATATCAGGGGTAGTTGACGGGGATGTTATACTAATGTAGTACTATCCGTTTAGCTGCACTTCGTGAAAAGTATAGGTGAATGCATGGTACTGCACCAGACATGGATTGTTTGATCCGGGCCGGGGATGCCCGGTAAAGGAGGAGTTTTATGACAAAGATCGGTATTTTGGGATACGGAAATCTGGGACGCGGTGTTGAATGCGCGATAAAGCAGAATGATGATATGGAGCTTGCCTGTGTCTTTACAAGGCGGGATCCTGCGGGGGTAAAGATACTCACGGACGGGGCAAAGGTTGTTTCGGTAAATGATATCCAAAACTACAGGGATGCGATAGACGTTCTCATCATATGCGGGGGTTCGGCAACGGATCTGCCAAAGCAGACTCCCGAATATGCAAAGTACTTTAACGTGATCGACAGCTTTGATACCCATGCAAAGATCCCGGAGCATTTTGCCAATGTTGACAGGAGTGCAAAAGAAGGCGGAAATATAGCCCTCATCAGTGTGGGATGGGATCCCGGGATGTTTTCCCTGAACAGGGTATATGCCAATGCGATCCTTTCGGACGGCGCTGATTATACCTTTTGGGGAAGGGGCGTGAGCCAGGGACATTCCGATGCCATCAGGCGCATAGAGGGTGTGGTGGATGCAAGACAGTATACCTGTCCCGTGGAAAGTGCCGTTGAGAGCGTGCGAAGGGGAGAGCAGCCGGAGCTTTCCACACGCCAGAAGCATACCAGAGAGTGCTATGTTGTGGCGGCAGAGGGCGCCGACAAGGCAAAGATCGAAAAAGAAATAAAGGAAATGCCCAATTATTTTGCAGACTACGATACGACCGTGAAATTCATCTCAAAGGAGGAACTTGAAAGAGATCACAAGGGGATACCTCACGGCGGTATGGTGATCAGGTCGGGACGCACGGGATGGAATCTCGAAAACAGACATGTGATCGAGTATTCACTGAAGCTTGATTCGAACCCGGAATTTACTTCGTCGGTGCTGATAGCCTACGCGAGGGCTGCAATGAGGATGCATGCTGAAGGACAAAGAGGATGCAGGACGGTGCTGGATGTTCCGCCGGCATACTTAAGTCCTATGTCGGATGAGGAGCTCAGGGCTCATATGCTTTGAGAGATCCTTTTTGAGATTTCGTAAAGTAAGCATGCCTGCAGGAGGGCATGCTTATTTTGTCTGAAAAGCACGCCATGGGCGTGCCGTAAAAGGTGAAAGATATGAAGAATATAATAAATACGAACTATATAAAAAAGATACTGGGCATAGCGGTTCCGATAATGCTCTCAAACCTCATATCCCAGCTGCAGATGCTGATAGACAGGATCTTTATCGGAAGACTCTCCATCGAGAGCATGAGTGCAGTGGGAAATGCAACAACTCCCATGTGGACAACGATGAACCTCATGTTTTCACTCACAGTGGGAGCCACGATCCTGGTCAGCCAGGCATACGGTGCGGGAGAAAAGGAAAAAGCACGGACAACCCTGGCATCGCTTTTTAAGTACAATAATGTGCTGAGCAGCCTGCTTTTCCTCTTCTGGCTCATCTTTCCCGGGGCGGCCTTCCGTGTGATGGGAGTGGATGAGAGTATCATGGGGATGAGCGTTGATTATGCCAGATTTTTTGCGCCGGTATTTATCCTTTCGGGAGTCGGGGCGTCGATCAGCTGCCTGCTGGAGGTCAGCCAGAAAACAAAGATAATGGTCTGGTACGGACTGATCAGGTCTTTGGCAAATGTCTGTCTTGATTACATCATGATCTTTGGAAAATTCGGTTTTCCCGCAAGGGGTGTGACGGGTGCTGCCCTTGCCACGACTCTGGCGGAGTTTTTGGGAGATATTGTAATCCTGGTATATGTGCTGGGTTCAAAGGAACTCATACTGAAACCGACTTTTGCGGAGATAATCAGATCAAAAGCTGCTCCCTACATAAAGACTTTAAGGATGGGTCTGCCTCCGGCATGCGAGGGTTTTGCGTGGAATCTTGGAAATCTGTACCTGCTGGTCATGCTGAACAGGATATCCGTGGAAGCTGCAGGCATACACTCCATCGTTTTCGGAGTGGAACTGATCGCTGTAGTGCTGGTGGAATCCATAGGAACCGCGACGCTGACATTGTCCGGCTTTGAGACCGGCAGCAAAAATCCGAAGGGGGTGAAAAGCGTTGTATTGAACAGCGCATTTTTGAGCTGGGCGATATGCTTTTTGAACCTGATATTTTTTGTATTATTCCCTGTACAGATACTGGGGCTTTTCACAAAGGATATGGCAGTCATAGGTGCGGCGGGACTCTATCTGCTCATAGTCGGCATCGACCTGTTCCCGAAAAGCGGGAACATCATCTTCGGGTCCGGTATCAAAGGATACGGCAGACCCGGATGGATGTTAAAGACCCAGCTTTTCGGAACAGCGTTTGTCATAGCCGGCAGCACCATTCTCGTAATGGTGTTTCACAGGGGGATCATAGAGATCTTTATCCTGGTCGCTGCGGATGAGGTGTTGAGGTTCATACTCAATTTCTGGAAATTTACACGTATCAGTTCTGAGCAGATACGTTGTCGTTCATAGTGCAGTTCTGCATGGTCACTTTGCGGTTTGAGAACAGACCGTACTGGTTTTTGTCAAAGGTACAGTTGTTGAAGGTGACCTCGGAATACTCCGAAAGCTCCGCAAAGTAGCATACGGAATTGTACTGTGGATCGATGATGTTGTCTTTGAAGCTGCAGTCGTCAAAGACAACTTCGTATCCGGAATTCACGTTTATCATGGACATCTCGCGGCTGTCGCGGAAGGTGCACTTTTCAAAATGGAGCTGGCTTGATTCATAGATATCAAGGAGTCCGTAGGTGCATTCGTATATCTCGGTGTCCTTCACATTCACATACTCGGTGCTTTTGATCTCAAGACCGTAGGTTCCGCAGCCGTAGAGTTTGCAGTTGTCTACGGTGATCCCGGAGGATCCGTCAAAGCCTACAACGCTTCCGGAGCAGTATCCGGGTTCAACATCATGTCCGACGACAAGTCCCCTCAGGGTGAGGTTGTGGGAATATCTGAAAAACATGACGGGATCGTAGGCTTCTTCGGTCACTATGGTAACCTTGCCAGGCTCCTCAGCCTCTATGCAAAAGTTGTTCAGATCATTTATGGTATAGGTCCTGTAGCCGTCATCGATCTCGTCTTTTCCGAGGAGATGCTTGATATGCTCCTCATCGATCTTTCTTTTGTCCAGTTTTGCAAAATTGTATTTCCCGTTTTTCAGGATGACCTTTTTGTTGCTGTCCATATTGTTGATCAGATCCTCAAGACTTGATACGGTGACTGTTTCAAAGTATCTGAGCTCCTCTTTGTTTTTCATTTCGGGAGAATCTTTTCTCAGATAGACCTCAATATCAAGGGAATAATAATAATCCTCGGCACCCTTTGTGCCGTCATTATACTCAGAGACACCTATGAGGGAGCCGTCCGCAAGGAGGGTGTATTTTTCTTTTCTCCTCCCGTCCGTGAAGGGATCGGAGAATTCAAAATACCAGTCTTTGTTGTCGCAGCCGTCATAGGCAGGACCGTTTTTTTGTTCCAGCTCTATACCGACATATCTGATATCTGTTTCGTACCCGTTGTATCTGTAATCGGCGGTCAGCTTTCCGTCCTTTTTTCTGATGATCATCTCTGAAGATACGGAATAAGGATCGGATGACATGGTTATATTGTCATAGGGTTCATCTTCCGTGCCGTACACGGAATGGCTCTTTGAATAGGCCATTTCCCATTCGCCTATGGCATCTTCGATACCGCCGGTCTTTTTGGTGTCCGCTTCATCCGTGTCTGCCGGCTCTTCTTTTTTCTGACTGTCATCACTTTTTTCACTGTCAGAGGATACGGCAGTTTCACCGGCTGCGGGGGGTTCCTGTTTTTCCGGTCCGGGTTCTGTTTTGCCGCAGGAAATGATGAGACTGCAGGAAAGGATCAGTGTCAGAAGTGCGCAGCAGGTGCGCAAATAATAAGAGTTTGATTTTTTCATGATCGTTCCTCCCTTCATAATACCAATGCCATTAAGCTAAGCATTTCATTTTGTGACCATGCTTGACTTAATGGCATTGAGTTTCAATGGAGCATACGGGACTTGAACCCGTGACCTCCACACTGCCAGTGTGGCGCGCTCCCAACTGCGCCAATGCCCCAAGTCCCTTTATGATATCACATATTTGTTTTTCTTGAAATACCCTGTTTCGAAAGGGATGTGGAAAGGACGTGAAAAGGGCGGTGAAAAAGGGGTTCATGATTTGGGGGATCATGCCGAAATAATAAGTGCAGACAGCACGGAAGCATAGGCGTACACGGACGGATAAGGCCGCCCGTGTATTTTTTTTTGTCAGGGAGCCGGTATCTGTCCCTGCACGGCCGCTTCCCGGATGGAGCAGAAAGGCGGATCCAAAGAAATAAATACAACTGAATACGGACACGACAAATCTGAAATTTTTTTGCATGGAGGCGTGCGTGTACAAAGGAGTGTGCAGAAAGGAAGGAGATAATGAAAATTGCACACAGCAGCATTGCTATGCAGTCAGACAGAAAGTACTATCAGTCGGGAATGAGATATAAGAGCGGGTCTTTGCAGGGCTCTTTTGAGGATGTGAAAAACGCCCTGAGTTTCGGAGGAAGGGACAGCTTCACAGCAAACAAAGGAGTAAGCGAAGAAAACAACCTCGGGATGATGACCTACACAAAGATGTCGGGAACATCCTCCAGGGAGGAACCGCAGCCCGAAGGGTATCAGTACAGTCTGCTTTACCTGCTCATCAAAAGGCTGATGCTCTACGGTCTTGCAGGTCTGAGGGGAAGCGGTCCGTCTTTGGGGATGTTTCCGGGACAGCAGGGCGGATACCTGCAGCAGTTTTCTTCATATGAAGAATATGAGGAGACATCTTTTCAGGCGCAGGGACAGGCTGTTACGGAAGACGGCAGGAAGATCAGCTTTGGCATAGAGGTTGCCATGAGCAGGAGTTATATGGAATACATGAGTGTGGGCGCACCATCTGTCGTGGATGCACTCTGTGATCCGCTGGTGATCAATGTCAAAGGAGGAGTGTCGCAGATCAGTGACCAGAAGTTCTTTTTTGATATAGATGCAGACGGAAAAAAGGATGAGATATCACAGACAGGCAGGGGCTCGGGCTTTCTGGCCTTTGACAGAAACGGAGACGGACAGATAGGTGACGGAAGCGAGCTTTTTGGAACAAAGAGCGGAGACGGGTTTGCGGATCTGGCGGAATTTGATGCAGACGGAAACGGCTGGATCGATGAAAATGATGATATCTTTTCGAAGCTGAAGGTATGGTGTAGGGGAGATCACGGCGAGGATATACTGATGGACCTGAAGGAGGCGGATGTGGGAGCGATATATCTGGGCTCGGCAAAAACACAGTTCACTCTGGGAAGGAATGACGCCGCAAGAAACGGCGTGATCAGATCCACCGGATTTTTTCTTCATGAGAGTACGGGAATGCCGGGGACCATACAGCACGTGGATATGGCAGTGACAGGCTGAGCCGGAAAGGCAGGCAGATCAGCCGAGACGCCTGCATACATCCTGATAGGCTTGAAGGAAGGATTCGCAGTCTGATCGTATGAAATCGATATTGTTTTCTTTGACGGCAAATTCATGCTTTTTGGCCCGTTCACTCAGGTCCTTTAAGCCTATCGAAAGCAGGAGTCCTTTGATCGCATGAGCCTCGATCCGGTATCTCTCCCAGTCTTCGGAGGAGAGGGCTTCACGCAGGGCATCTATCTTTTCATCGCTTTCGGAAGCAATGATGTTTACGATGTCTTTCAGCAGCTCTTCATCATCTGCGGAGTAGTGGAGAGCTTCATCATAATCAAGACCCTCTATCTGTTCAAGCTTTTCTCTCAGAGAGAGTTCTTTTTTGGGGGCGGTATCCTGTACGGAATCTGCCTGAAGGATCTTTTCTTCAGGCAGATATTCTTTTATGGTCTGTTCCAGAACAGAAGAATCAAGAGGCTTTGTCAGATAATCCGAAAAGCCTGCCTTCATGTATATCTCCCGGCTTCCGGCAACCGCATTTGCGGTCAGGACAACGGCAGGGGTTTCCCGGTTGAGAGAGGCTTCATCCGTTCTTATTATACCGAGGGTTTTGATGCCGTCGGGATCGGGCATCATGTGATCTAAAAGGATGAGGTCATAACGCTTTGTGCGGCAGAGCTCGACCGCCTTTGAACCGCTGTCACAAAGATCCGGCTCGATGCGGGTGCGCTTGAGGAACAGCCTGACAATCTTCAGATTGGAATTGTTGTCGTCAACGGCAAGTATGGAAGCATTTGGCGCGATATAATCACAGCCGCTGTTTGGCAATGCGGTCTGTGTTTCCTGCTTTTCAAAATCCGGTGAGACCGGAGTCCTGTCGGTGACCGTAACGGAGAGGGTAACGATAAATTCAGAACCTTCGCCGTAATCACTTTGGACGCTGATGGTTCCGTCCATGGAATCAGTAATGCTCTTTACTATGGCAAGACCCAGACCGGTGCCTTCGATGTTGCGGTTCTTTTTGATATCGGCACGGGAAAAGGCAACAAACAGATCCTTTTGATCCTCTTTTCTGATACCGCGTCCCGTATCCTTCACGGTCATTTTGAGCATATAGGAATCATCGCCGGTATACTGTCCTCCCACAAGGAGGGTGACCGAACCTGTATCGGTGTATTTGATGGCGTTGTTGATGAGATTTATAAGTATCTGTCTGATGCGGAATTCATCGCTTATCTGTCCGTCGGGAACCTCATTTAAAAGTACTGTCTGAAGCGTCAGGTTCTTTTCCACGGCGCGTTCGCGCACTATGGACATGACATCCTGCAGCAGGGAGGAAAGCTTAAAGGGAGCATTTGTTATCTCCATTTTTCCGGCCTCTATCTTGGAAAAATCGAGAACATCATT
>JAFSWJ010000096.1 GCA_017444545.1 Lachnospiraceae bacterium | reverse complement strand
TTGAGGAGATCGTTTTGCAAAATCTCATCAAAAGGATGGGGGTCTGCACCATGCATGTCACGGTATCTTTTTCCGAAGAAAATGAGCTGCTGGAGCTTATTGTTGATCATTCGGGTGACGGCATCGATTTCCTCAGGGAGTGCGACAGAGTTTCGATGGATGTGCTCAAAAGCGCAGCGGCGGATATTTCCTGCAGCCGTGATGAGGATAATAAATTCAAAAACCATATAAAGGTCAGGATCAGGTGAAAGGAGGGGTAACAATGCTGAAAGATTTTATTAAGGCGGAAAAACTGTCGGAGGAGGAATTGAAGGGCAGGCTTGAGGAGGAGAGGAGTCATCTTTTTTCACTTCAGATGAAGATAAAGGATGCGAAGCTTCCCGTGATGGTGATCTTTGAGGGCTGGAATGCGGCCGGAAAGGGCGAGGTCATAGGCCGGGTGATCAGGAGCATCGATCCCAGGTTTTTCAGAGTGGCGACCATGGACAGGCAGCCAAGCGAGGATGAAAAAAGATATCCCTTCCTGTACAGGTTTGTAAAGGAAATCCCCGAAGCCGGCAAGTTCAGGTTTTTTGATACCTGCTGGATGGAGGAAGTTGTCGAAGGCATGATCGGCGAAAGTATAGATGAGGATGAGTACAAAAAACGGGTGCATTCCATCAATGTAATGGAAAGGCAGCTGTGCGACAACGGGTATCTCGTCATCAAGTTCTTTTTCCATATCTCAAAAAAGGAGCAGAAAAAGCGGCTTGAAAAGCTCAAAAGTTCAAAGGATACAAAATGGAGAGTGGACAGGGAGGACCTTTTCCAGAATAAAAACTACGACAGGTTCCTCGATACGTACGAAAGATATCTTGAGGATACGAACGGATCCAGGGCACCATGGTACATCATTGATGCAAAGGACTGGAAAAGAGCCGAGCTTCAGGTGCTGGGTTTCCTGAACCGGGGGATCGACATCGCGCTGACCAATCAGAAGATGAATGTTCCGATCCTGCAAAATACCTTCCCCATGGAAAAACTGCCAAAGCTTTCGGAGATACCCTTAAAGGACAAGTCTCTTTCGGAGGAGGAATACAGGAGCGAACTTGACAGGCTGCAAAAGGAACTAAAAGAACTCGGCAACAGGCTTTACAGGAAAAAGATACCGGTGATCATCGCATATGAAGGCTGGGATGCGGCCGGAAAGGGCGGAAACATCAAGAGGATCACACAGGCCCTCGATCCCAGGGATTTTGTGGTGGAGCCCATCGCAAGCCCGGAGCCGCATGAAAAAGCCAGGCATTATCTTTGGAGGTTCTGGACGAGGCTTCCGAAGACAGGTCATATCACGATCTTTGACCGTACCTGGTACGGCAGGGTAATGGTTGAAAGGCTTGAGGGCTTCTGCTCGGAAAATGACTGGCAGCGTGCATATAACGAGATAAACGAATTTGAAAAGGAGCTGGCAGACTGGGGCGCTGTTATCATAAAATTCTGGGTGCAGATCGACAAGGATACCCAGCTGGCCAGATTTAATGACAGGCAGAACACGCCCGAAAAGCAGTGGAAGATCACCGATGAGGACTGGCGCAACAGGGAAAAATGGGATCTCTACGAGACCGCCATCGATGAGATGATCGAAAAGACAAGTACCGCTTTTGCGCCCTGGCACATCCTCGAATCCGTGGACAAAAAATATGCCAGGATCAAGGCACTGCAGACCGTTATCGACGAAATAAAGAAGAGACTGTAACAGGGGACGGTTCTCTGCGGTAACAGGGGACGGTTCTCTGTAACACCGGTATTCATCAGCGTTTCACGGGATTTTCTGCTTGGGGTGAAACAGAGAACCGTCCCTCTGATACAGTTGAAAAATGCGCTGATATGTGCGTTAATATAAATTGGTATAGTCTACTGCATGACGGAGGAGCCCATGGGAAAAAAGCCGACAGAGAAAATAACGGATATGGTTACGTTTGCCGACATAGCCCTGACTCTTGCAAGGGATTTTGAAAGCGTTTTTGTGATCGATCCAAAGGACGGAAACTATGATGAATACTCGATCTCCGGAGTTGAAAATGAGCTGGTGGTCAGATCATCGGGGAGAGATTTTTTTGCCGATATGGCCGTCAATGTAAATGAGAGCATATATGAGGATGACAGGGAGAGGCTCCTGGAAGCCCTGGAAAAGAGGAAGCTTCTGAAGACTCTGAAAACCTCGGGGGCTTTTCTTCAAAGGTACAGGCTCATGGTAAAGGGCGTTCCCAGGCACCATTCCATGAAGGTCATGGAGACGGCGGAGGGGTTCATACTGATCGCTGTCCTTGATATCGACAGGACCGTCAGGCGCGAAAAAGAGCTGGAGGCTGAAAAAAGGACGTATACGGAGGTGGCAGAGTCTCTGGCGTCGTTGTATGAGGTCATATATCACATCAATATCAATACCGGGCAATATACGGAGTACAGTTCGAACAGTTCTTATTCCAAACTGGGTCTAAAAAAGGAGGGAAAGGATTTTTTTGCGGTAATAAAAAAGTCCGCCCCGAAATATGTCAGTCCCGATGACGTGGACAGACTTCTGGATACTCTGGACAAAGACAATCTTGCAAAGAGGCTTGGCAAGGAGACTCACATTTCCATGACCTTCAATCAGATGCTTGACGGCAGGATGCAGGAGGTGGGCCTCATCGCATTCCGCCAGAAAAGCGATATCGAAAGGATCGTCGTAGGTGTGGTCAATATGAATGACCGGACCTTTTCGGGAAATTCGGGTATTGATTATCGGAAGCTTGCGTGCATCCTTGCGGGAAGATACGAGATCATCTTTCAGGTCAATACCGAAACAAATGAGTACATCCAGTATACTGCCGATGATGACAGGGAGGTTCTGGAGGTTTTGCGGACGGGGAAGGAATACTTTTCGGACTGTATCGATGATATCAACAGGATGATCATACCCGAGGACAGGGAGATGGTCCTGAAGGAACTGCAAAGGGATGTATTCCTGAAGGATCTTGACAGGTACGGCAAAAAGATCCTGACCTTCAGGCATTACAAGGGAAAAAAGACCAGATACATGACGCTTTTTGCGGTGCGCTCAAAGGAGGATCCTTCCTGTGCCGCCATCGCCATAGGGTATGCGGATATAGTGAAAAAGCAGGTCTATGACCTGGATGCACGGGTGGAAAAAGCAGATGAAATGTCGGGCAAGGATGAGCTGACCAATGTCAGGAACAAAAAGTCCTATGCCTTCATCGAAGCCGAGCTTGACAGTCTCATAGCATCATGTGAAAAGCCTGAGTTTGCGCTGGCCGTCTGCGATATAGATGATCTGAAAAAGATAAACGAAGCAAAGGGCCGCGAGGCAGGAGACGAATCCATCAGGGAAGCCTGCGACATGATATGTTCGATCTTTGAACACAGTCCGGTATTCCGCATAGGCGGTGATGAATTTGTTGCGGTACTTCGTGATCAGGATTATGAAAAAAGGGAAAGCCTGATCTCAAATCTTTTGTATGAAAGAGAAAAGAGCCGCAGGAATGCGGGTGTGACCATATCCTACGGGATCTCTGATTATGATCCCGAAAAGGACCTGAGGGTT
>JAFSWJ010000095.1 GCA_017444545.1 Lachnospiraceae bacterium | reverse complement strand
ATAATTGAGATAATAATAGAGAAATTTGTCGTCGGCACCCCCATAGCCGGCTGGGCATCGCTGATGTGTCTGAATCTTTTCACCTCGGGAGCAGTGATGCTGATGGTGGGAGTGATCGGCGAATATGTGTGGAGGACTCTGGATGCTTCAAGGAGCAGACCCCCCTTCATCATAGACAGGATGGAACCGGAAAAGGAAGAAAAAGAAAAGGAGAATGATAAATGAGAAATGTTGCACTGATCACCGGTATCACAGGACAGGACGGCTCGTATCTGGCGGAATTCCTGCTCGAAAAGGGCTATGAGGTACATGGCATCATCAGACGCCAGTCAAGTATCAATACGGTCAGGATAGATCATCTCTATTACAACAAAGAGATAAAGGACCGTACGTTTTTTCTGCACCACGGGGATATGACGGATTCCAGCAATCTGAACCGTCTCATAGAGCAGATCCAGCCGACGGAGATCTACAACCTGGCAGCACAGTCCCACGTAGGTGTATCCTTTGAGGTGCCGGAGTACACGGCAGAGACCACAGGGATCGGAACCATGAGGATCCTGGATGCCATCAAAAAATCCGGAGTGAAATGCAGATTTTATCAGGCATCTACCTCCGAGCTTTTCGGCGGACTTCCCGACACTGCCCCGCAGTCCGAAAAGACTCCTTTTTATCCGAAAAGCCCGTACGGAGCAGCAAAGCTCTATTCCTACTGGATCACGGTAAATTACAGGGAGGCCTATGGGCTTTATGCCTGCAACGGTATCCTTTTCAATCACGAGTCACCCAGGCGCGGCGAAACCTTTGTCACCAGAAAGATCACAAGAGCGGTTGCCCATATCGCCGCCGGGCAGTATGAAAGCTTCTCTCTGGGAAATCTCAACGCAAAGAGGGACTGGGGCTTTTCGGGAGACTATGTAGAGGGAATGTGGCTGATGCTTCAGCAGGAAAAGCCCGGAGACTATGTGCTTGCGAGCAATGAGACTCATTCGGTCAGGGAATTTGTGGAACTGGCCTTCAAAAATATCGGAGTTGATATCAAGTGGAGAGGTACGGGCGTCAACGAAAAGGGATATGATGCAAAGACCGGCATAGTCAGGGTCGAGGTCAATCCGAAATACTTCAGACCGGCTGAGGTGGAACTTCTGTGGGGTGATCCCTCAAAAGCCGAAAAGGAGCTGGGCTGGAAGAGAAAGGTGGATTTCCCCGGACTTGTGAAAATGATGGTGGAATCGGATATGAAAGAGATCGCCAATATGACACCTGAAGAGTACATCAAAAAGAATAATAAGGAAAAATAAGAATATGGATACAGATTCAAAGATATATGTGGCCGGTCACAGAGGACTGGTGGGAAGCGCGATAGTAAGGAGCCTTGAAGCAAAAGGATTCAAAAATATAATAGTCAGGACCCACAAGGAACTTGATCTGACAGATCAGTCTGCTGTTTTTGATTTTTTTGAAAAGGAACGTCCGGAATATGTGGTCCTTGCCGCAGCACATGTGGGCGGGATAAATGCGAACCAAACCTATCCTGCTGATTTCATTTATATAAATTCGGCGATCCAGTGCAACGTGATCAAGGCAGCTCATGATACCAAAGTCAAAAAGCTGCTTTTCCTGGGAAGCTCCTGCATCTACCCGAAGTTTGCTCCGCAGCCCATATCCGAAAGTGACCTTTTGACGGGACCTCTTGAGAGTACAAATGAGGCCTATGCCATAGCAAAGATCAGCGGACTGATGATGTGCAGATTCTTCAAAAAGCAGTATGGAGATGATTTTATCAGCTGCATGCCGACAAATCTCTACGGACCGAACGACAATTTCAATCTGGAGACAAGCCACGTACTTCCCGCGCTTATCAGGAAATTTGATGATGCAAAGGAGGCGGGCGCACCCTATGTCGAGCTTTGGGGCACCGGCTCACCCCTTCGTGAATTCCTGTACGTGGATGACATGGCGGATGCCTGTGTGTATCTGCTTGAAAACTACAGCGGAGAAGAGCACGTAAATATCGGTACGGGCAAGGAGATAACCATAAAGGAGCTTGCGGGTATCGTGAAGGAGACCGTGGGGTTTGAGGGAGAGATACGCTGGAATTCCGACATGCCGGATGGAACGCCCAGAAAGCTCCTCAATGTTGAAAAACTTCACAACATCGGATGGAAGGAGAAGGTCTCTCTACGTGACGGCATCAGGCT
>JAFSWJ010000094.1 GCA_017444545.1 Lachnospiraceae bacterium | reverse complement strand
GTAGAGCCCGAGGTGTAGATCATATATGCCCTCCCATCCGGTCTGCACCTGAAGGATGAAAGGGATCTGCCCCTTCCCGCAAAACAAAGACGCAGAACACTCTTTTTTGTAAGAGTCAGCCTGGCTCCGGAGTCATGCATCATATAGGAGATGCGCCCCGCCGGGGATGTAAGGTCGATGGGAAGGTATGCGGCGCCTGCCTTGAAAATGGCGGTAACAGCCACAAAAAACTCTTTTTCACGGTCAAGTCTTACCGCAACAAATTCATCCGGCATTACTTTCTCGTCTTCGACGAGAGCCGCAGCCAGCTCATCGGACAGACGGTCAAGCTCTTCATATGTGAGGCTTCCGTACTCATCCGCCACCGCGATATGTCCGGGATCGGTCTTTACCTGTTCCTCAAAAAGGTTCAGCCAGGTGAGGGACTCATCATACTTCAGCTCAGGTCCCTTTGAAAGACTTAATACCTCTTCCAGTTCTTTTTCATTCAACAAACCCCGCCTCCTTAAACAATTCTTCAAGGGTGGTTTCCGGACGGTTCCTGAACTTAAGCATCGCCTTGTCAAAGCTTACCATGGTATCCATGAACTTCTTCACATCCTCTTTGCGATACCTGTCATCGGAGTATTCAAGAAACAGCACCGTACCTTCATCCGTATCTATTATCTCCACATCCATGGCGGTCTCGGAAGCGATATCGGGAAAATCGATATCGACATCTTCCATATCAAGAGGCATCTCGTCTGCACAGTTCCAGTTATCCTCCTGATATATGAAGATAAAGTGATCGCTTGTCTTTACAGCGGAGCCCTTATCGATATAAGGGTAATCACAGTGGGCAATGCCGGAGCTTATCTGTTCTGCAACATCCGAATAGACCTCGCCCATAGTCCTGTCGGGCGAAAGGGAAAGCGCAACCGGAAGCTCCCTGAAAAGCAGTCCCAGGATATCAGCCAGGTTTCTGGAATCCCTGCCCTTATAGACCCAGGCTACCATCACATCTTTCTTGCCGTTCATCGCCGCCATGGCAAAAAGCTCCGAGATCATGAATATCCCGTTTTTCCCGAGCTTTGAAATATCCTCAAGTTCTTTCAGCTCATCCTCAGACAGGTCAAGCAGCATTTCCATTTCATCATAGCCGTTTTTACGGCTTTCCATCTCGCAGTCAAGCCTTATGCTCCAGTCTGTACCGCCGTAGCGGTTTTCAAAATACTCACGGCTCTTTGCGTACTGTTCACTGTGCTTTTGATGCTCACGTTCATGGAGCATGAGATAATATCCGTCCGGTTCCTTCGGCGCAGGATACTCCTTATCCAGATATATGTCACATACTTCCTTTACCATAAGCTTTCCCGAGGTACCGTCAAAAAACATATGATGGATCTCGTAAAACCAGTAAAGCGCCTCCTCTGTCTTAAACAGGCGGTTCCTTATAAGGGGTTTTCCCATTAGCCCTTCAAAGGGATGAACCAGATTATCCGCCAACTCTTCAAGCTCGTCCTCGGATATTTCCTCGATCTTAACAGGTACAAAAAGCTCCGGAGTGTAGCTTTGGACAACTTCGCCGTCCTCATTATACGAAAGAGATGTCAAAAGTGCGGGATGACTTTGTATCATCGCATTTATGGAGTCTCTCATCCTTTCGGCATCAAGATCCTCATTAAACCTGAGCATGCCGGCAATATTCAGCATTGTGGATTTTGGAGTATATAATTGATAATCAAACATGTAAAGCTGTTCGTAGGTCAGGGGAAAGGACCTGGTCATTGCCATTTTGATCCGCTCTTTTCTTGTAAGACCACTGTCAGGCATACGCTCTTCAAGGTAGAGTGCCGCGATCTTTTCAGGCGTGCGTCCGCGGAAGATCTGGGTGACGTTCAGCTCCGGAAGCTCACAACTGCCTATGAGCTCCATGGCAAGGATCGAACTTCCCCCGAGGGTGTAAAAATCATCTGCTGCCCCGACACGCGAAAGAGAAAGAACTTTGGCCATCGCATCGCACAACGCCTTTTCCTCCGGGGTTTTCGGTTCAACATACTTTTCTTCCTTTGAGCCGATCTCCGGCTTCGGGAGCATCCTTCGGGAAACCTTGCCGTTTGCGGTACGCGGAAGACTTTCTATATGCATGAAATGAGCAGGGATCATGTAATAGGGAAGTACCTTTATCAGGGCTTCCCTTGCTTTTTCCGGATCAAGCTCAGTATCATCCGTATAATAAAGACAGATAAAGGCATCATCTCCATCGGTAAATCCCCTGGCCATCACTTCCGAAAGACCAAGCAGGCGGCGTGCCGCATTCTCCACCTCCCCGGGTTCCACACGGTTGCCGTTTATCTTTACCATATCATCGGCGCGGCCTGCCACTGTAAACTCACCGTCCTCATTTATCCTTCCCAGATCCCCGGTACGGTATTCACCGTTAATAAAAGCTTTTTCATTTTGTTCAGGAAGGTTGATATATCCGCGTACATAGGGGTTTTCAACACAGATCTCACCGGCTTCACCCTCCGGAACGATATTGCCCGTTTCATCCCGAAGGACCATCTTCAGGTCCGTCGTCGGATGTCCTATGGGCGCATTTGTATTCGGTTTATCAAGCTTTGCCGCAGATGCGATAAAGCCTGTCTCACTTGAAACGTAGTAGTTATATATACTTACTTCGGGATCTTCAGACCAGATACCCCTGGTGGGTTCGGAGGAAAGGACAATGACCTTCAGAGTCGGTATCTTTTCAAAAAGCCTGTAAACGGTCGGAACACAGAATGCTGTATGTATGTTGTTTTTAAT
>JAFSWJ010000093.1 GCA_017444545.1 Lachnospiraceae bacterium | reverse complement strand
TCTTGTGAGGATGTCCTCGCATCTCTTCATAGCTGTCTGCTGATCCCACCTGAGGGTGTTGTTGTCATCAAATGCGATCTGACCCGACTTGCAGATGAGAGATCCGTCATCAAGTAAAGGCTGGATCTGCTCCATAAGTCCTGCATAGAGCATATGAGCGTTGTTGTCATCAGGTGATCCCATGAAAAGTTCGATGGTCTTGGGATCATCCTTGGTTGCACCGCAATTCTTGACGATGTACTCGCCGATCTTTGTTCCAACGCCCTTATTATCAAATGTTGCATAATAAGAAACAGCGTCTGTGTTCATAAGGAGACGGTCATAAGCTATAACAGGGATTCCTGCAGCCTTTGCCTGTGCCTCAACGTTTACAAGAGCATCCGAATCGATAGCGGCGATAACGAGGCAGTTTGCACCTGAAGCGATCATGTTCTCGATCTGGGAAACCTGAGCCTGTACGTCATCCTCTGCATACTGAAGATCTACGGTATAACCAAGCTTCTCCAACTGCTCTTTCATGTTTGCACCGTCATGCATCCATCTCTCTGAAGACTGGGTAGGCATGGCAACTGCAACCTTTTTTCCGCCTTTTGCTCCGCCTGCACCTGCAGCGCCGCCGCAGCCTGCAAGAAGAGCAGCAACCATGGTCAGACTGAGTACTACACTTAAGATTTTCTTTTTCATTCGTTTTCCTCCATAAAGTTTTTTCATGCCTTCCGGAATCTGTTCCGGACGACAGTATCTAGGTAAAAAAACCACGTTTATATATTAATTTATTACAGCATACCCGTCAATATGTATAACAAATCAGGATAAATTATTCAATTTTTTGTGTAAAAATATCTACTTCTTAAAATTAATCAAAAAAAGGAGGACTTTCGTCCCCCTTTTTTAGGTCTTTTCTATGCTTTATGCCTGAATATCTATGCTCCCGACCGAGTTTTCTTCCTTTGCCACCAGAAAATCACGGAGTACATTGGTAAGCTCTTCCATGCTGTCAGCCTTTACAAATCTCCTTACCATGGGGAATCTGCCCTCTTCCTCCTCGATCTTCCTGTCCTGACTGTCTTTTACCTCTTTTTCTTCCGCTCTTCTTTCCTCGCGGATCTTTTCGATCCTTTCAGCATTCTGTTCGCTCTGTTTCTGAAGCTCGGCAAAGAATTTCATAGTACCGTCATCGGATACAGTGAAGCCTATCGATCTGACGCTTGCAAGCTCCTCTTCGGAGAGGCTGTTTTTGAATTCATCTATCGTATTCTGACCCTGCTCTATGATACCTACGATCCTGTCCCTGTATTCCTCGTCGGCAGCCATCTTTTCGAGTTCATCGGCAGTCATCAGGACTCCATACTCTTTTTCGGTACCTGACAGGATCCTGCCCGCCTCTTCCTCCGATGAATAATCCGCAACAAAGAAATCCGTGTTGCCGAATTTTTCCTTCAGCTCATCCAGAAGCTTCTGTGCTCTTTCCGAAAGCTTCGGGCCCTGTTCTTCGCTCTTTTCCACATTGCGGACCATGCTGAGTTTTTTGTCATATGCTGCGGATGATGCCGGATCTGCGCTATGTTCAAAGGTGTCCTTATAGTTTCCAAATTCCTTTTTTGTGTTTTTTGTTCCCGCCGATCTGTCGGAAAAGTTTTTTATTATACTATCCTGCAGATTGACGAAGCCGTTTATACCGATACCCATATCCTTGTCCTCCTTGACCTTTTGAGGCGTTCTGACGCCCTTCCTTCTCGCTTTTTACAGACCGAACCTTTCAGTCTATTTTGTATATCGGCTGTTTTCAGGAATAATTTAGGGTTTTCATGAATTTTATGTAAATTATCCTTCTTCCGGAGTTGAGGTTTCGTCATCCACCCTCACATCTATCTGGCGGAATTCCGGCGCTGCGTTGGAATTTCCTCTGACTACGGCCCCGGTTGATCCGTAGGTATCATAGGGCACAGCCGTCTGGGGAACGCTGTCATCCTTTGCTTCCGCTACAAATGTGTTTTTCTTCCGCATTTCTTCACCCGGTCCTTTATCTTCCTCCGGTTCAGGCAGACCCTTTTCTTTCCGGAATATCTGCATAAATTCCTTTCCGGTTATGGTCTCCTTTTCTATGAGAAAGGCTGCAAGCTTGTCAAGAAGAACCCTGTTTTCCTTCAGGAGCTTCTTCGCCTCCTTGTAACTGTCCTTCAGGATCTTCATGACCTCCTCATCCACATCGGCTGCTGTTTCATCGGAACAGTTCATCACAGCCCTTCCGTCAAGATAGCGGTCTTCTATCGTCTCCAGTCCTATGAGACCGAATTTTTTACTCATACCGTACTGGGTGACCATGGATCTGGCTATACCCGTAGCCTTTTCAATATCGTTTGACGCACCGGTGGTAACAGTATCGAACACGATCTCCTCTGCTGCTCTGCCCGCAAGCGTTGTTACCAGAAGAGCACGAAGCTCAGCCTCTGTATTCAGGTACTTTTCCTCCTCCGGAACATTCATAACATATCCCAGAGCTCCCATCGTCCTCGGGACTATGGTGATCTTTTGTACAGGCTCGGTATTTTTCTGAAGGGCAGACACAAGAGCATGTCCTATTTCATGGTAGGACACTATCCTTCTTTCCTCTTTGCTCATGATCCTGTCTTTCTTTTCCTTGCCGACAAGAACCACTTCCACTGCGTCAAAAAGATCCTTCTGATTCACAAACTGCCTTCCGGCCTTCACGGCATTTATGGCAGCTTCATTCACCATATTTGCAAGATCTGATCCAACCGCCCCTGATGTGGCCAGAGCTATCGCATCAAAATCCACACTCTCATCCATCTTCACATCTCTGGCGTGAACCTTCAGGGTCTCAACCCTTCCTTTCAGATCCGGCTTTTCTACTATTATACGTCTGTCAAATCTTCCCGGACGCAGCAGCGCCTTGTCAAGGATCTCCGGTCTGTTGGTAGCACCTATAACCAGGATACCCTTTGAAGAATCAAAACCGTCCATCTCCGAAAGAAGCTGGTTTAAGGTCTGCTCCCTTTCATCATTTCCTCCTCCGTACCTTGAATCCCTGCTCTTTCCTATGGCATCTATCTCATCAATAAAAATGATGCAGGGCGCATTTTTTTCAGCCTCACCAAAAAGATCCCTCACCCTCGAAGCACCTACTCCGACGAACATCTCCACAAAATCTGATCCGGCAAGTGAAAAGAAGGGCACGTGAGCTTCTCCGGCAACTGCTCTTGCAAGCAGCGTTTTTCCGGTACCCGGAGGTCCTACAAGCAGCGCTCCTTTCGGGAGCCTCGCTCCTATTTTTACATATTTTCCGGGATTATGAAGGAAATCCACTACCTCCTGCAGGGACTCCTTTGCTTCATCCTGCCCTGCCACATCCTTGAAGGTGACTCCTGTCTCCTTTTGGACATAAACCTTGGCATTGCTTCTTCCGACTCCCATGATCCCGCCTTTTCCGCCCATGCGCCGCATGATGAAATACAAAAATCCCCATACGAGCAAAAGCGGAAGACCGAAATTCAAAATGGCAGACATGAAAGCCCCTGACCTGTCCGGTATGGTATGGCTGTATCTGACTCCCGATTCCGACAGTTTTTTTGCCAGATCCGGGTCATCAACTATACCGGTATAATAGACCATAACCGTTCCTTCCTTTGCCTCTGCCTTTGGATATATCTCGATCTGGTCTTCGGTTATCTTTACCTCCTCTACCTGATTGGAGGAGATCATTCCCATAAATTCGCTGTAGGATATTTCTCTGGTCGCTGACTTTGCAACATATTTGCTCATGAGCGACATTCCCAGGATAGTAAATATCGTTGCAATGAGGAGTACCGCCAGTGTCTGTCTGTTTCTGGGATTCCATCCGTTCTGATTTCTGTTGGGGTTATTATTTTCCCCGTTGTTGTAACCGTTATTCTCGTTCATTTTGTTTCCTTCTATCAAAAAAATACTGTCTTTGCAGACTGTTCTACCTCTATACCCTTCATTTCCGCAACCCGCATGAGTTCATCATAGGTTCCCGTAGACGTATCGGCATTCTCTCCTATATGTATCCTGACCGGATTTATGGAAGACATTATCTTTCCTATATCGGAAGACTTCATATCCACCTTCCAAAGTCTCCATTCGTATTCACCGGCCTTGTCCATGGTTTTTGTCATCATGGAAAGCAGACTTCCGAGTTTACCGGAAAAGACCGTTTCTTCATCATCATACATGACCGGAAGAAAAATGAGTTTATTGGCCTCAGCAAACTGTTTAATGTGTTCATAGGTGTATTCCAGACACATTCCCCTGCCCTGGTCTGCATAATCAAACCACATGGGTATGCTTTTCACATCATCGGTAAAACAGGACAGATAGCTTTTGAACCTCACGTATCCGTCACCGTTTCCGTCAAACCTTATGGCACGGCAAAGATAGAGGTTTCCGTTCCTGATCAGTTCAACCTCCGCATCATCTATGGGTCTGTATCTGAAAAATTTTCCGCCGTTTTTGCGAAGGATGAGCTCATTCATCTTTTCATCCGCATCGCTTCTTCTGTCACGAAGATAGTCGGAAAATATCTGTTTTCTTAAGAATAATTCCCAATCTTCCATCAAATGATCTTTCCAAAAATCCCGACTCGTCGAAATAATAGGATAACACGCAAATCCCCGTATGGCAAATGGATACGAAAAAACTGCCGGCGGTATCATTAAACCGCCGGCAGTAACTGTACTTTAATTAGCCGAAGATCAAAGCTGGGGACCTGCTGCTACAAGTGCCTTTCCTGCATCGTTGGTCTCATACTTTGTGAAGTTCTTTATGAACCTTCCTGCAAGATCCTTTGCCTTCTCCTCCCACTCTGAAGCATTCGCATAAGTATCGCGGGGATCAAGGATCGACGGATCGACACCGGGAAGCTCTGTAGGTACTTCGAAATTGAAGTAAGGTATCTTCTTTGTAGGAGCCTTCAGTACATCTCCGTTCAGGATCGCATCGATGATACCACGGGTATCTTTGATGGAGATCCTCTTGCCTGTTCCGTTCCATCCGGTATTAACAAGATAAGCTTTTGCGCCGCTCTTCTTCATCTTTTTCACCAGCTCCTCACCGTACTTTGTGGGATGAAGCTCAAGGAAAGCCTGTCCGAAGCATGCTGAGAAAGTGGGGGTAGGCTCTGTGATACCACGCTCGGTACCTGCAAGCTTTGCAGTAAATCCAGAAAGGAAATAGTACTGTGTCTGCTCAGGATCCAGGATGGATACGGGAGGAAGTACTCCGAATGCATCGGCTGAAAGGAAGATCACATTATCTGCGTCGGGACCGGCAG
>JAFSWJ010000092.1 GCA_017444545.1 Lachnospiraceae bacterium | reverse complement strand
GTCACATAGGCAGGAAAAAACTGACAAGCAAAACCGGGCATCTGCGTCTTATACCGTAACAGGGGACGGTTCTCTGTAACACCAGTATTCATGCGCGTTTCACGGGCTGAAACCCTCAAAGTGAAACAGAGAACCGTCCCCATGATACAAAGGTGAAACAGAGAACCGTCCCCGTGATACACCCCTGTCACCTTTTTCCTGAATACAGGAAGATCATCCCGGCAAGGCTGACCGCAAAGGCGCCGAGTATGTAGAGGCACATCTGGCTTATCTCAAGGGTATTTCCGAACAAGCAGGCCCTGAAGGTGAATATGTCCTTCACCGTGCTTACAAACATACCCCTGTCGACACCGCCGATGCTTTTGTCTATATTATCAAGAACACCTCCAAGCAGGGCGTTTCGCAAAAGTATGGTCACATGGCTTGCGGGAAACAGGTTGCACACGGTCTGCACCCTGTCCGAAAACTGTGAGATCGGGATATATGCACCGATGACAAATCCCGATAGCGCGGAAAGGATCCCGAAAAACGCGCCGCTTGCAGACGATGTTTTAAAGAACGGGATCAGCATCATGAACAGTGCCGTCGAGGACAGACAGCCCAGTGTGACCACTGCATACACCAGTGCGATATCCGCTGCATCCATGCAAAGATCACCGTTTGCTCCCAGTATGAAAAGACCTGCGGTGAGAATGATCCCGTTCATGATGACAGCACTTATGCCCGATGCGGAAAAATAGGATAATACGATCTGCCACCTTTTGATGGGGGTCGTCAGAATGTCCCGGTCCACACCGTTTTCCCTGTCATTTATCACGGTCTGCAGGCAGTTATAGGGGACGGTTATCATCGCGGATCCGATGATCCCTGTCAGCAGAATGATACTTGAAAGCATGTCGATGTCCTCCGTTTTTATTATACCTCTCAAAGCAGGAAAGGCGCTTAATGCGCTGTTTATGGCATCCACGAACGTACTCTTGAGAAAGAGCATGTACAGCGCAAATACAATCATCGATGTCAGCAGCGAAAAAACTATCGACTGTTTATCCTTGAAATACACCAGCAGATTCCTTTTTGTAAGTCCCATATACATCCTCATGCTTCCATCTCCCTTCCCGTCAGATTTAAGAATACATCATCCATCGTTCCCTTTATGACTTCATAATCAGTGATGAGGCTCCTGTTGCTGCACAGCAGATCCGTTACGGAGCCCGTGAATCTGATATTGTAATGATCCGCATCATAGCTGTGGTCAAAGCCTTTTATGATCTTTTCACAGCTTTCCGATCTTTCCGTATACCACACAAGCTTCGAGGCCGCATATCTGCTCTTCAGCTGCGACGGCGTTCCCGATGCTATGATATTGCCGTGCTCGAGGATCCTGACTTCATCCGCATCCGCCGTTTCCTCCATGTAATGAGTTGTCAGAAAAATGGTCAGCTGCTTTTCCCTTTTCAGCTTTTTGATATGATCCCACACGATCCTGCGCGACTTCGGATCCAGCCCCGTCGTCGGTTCGTCAAGGAACAGGATCTTTGGGTCGTTAATAAGTGCCCTGACGATATCCACCCTCCTCCTCTGTCCGCCGGAAAGCTTCCCGTACTTCCTGTTCCAGATCTCCCCGATCTCAAAATCCTCCATGTACGGCTCAAGGCGGTTTCTTATCTGCATTTTGTTCATTCCATAATAAGAACCTCTCGTCATCAGGTTTTCGCCGACCGTCAGTTTTTTATCAAGTACGGAATTCTGGAAAACGATTCCTGTCAGATTTCTGATCTCATCATCATCCTTTGACAGCTCATGCCCGAACACCCTTACATCCCCGGAGGACTTTTTCAGGATCGTACAGAGGATATTGATCGTGGTTGATTTGCCGGCCCCGTTCTCGCCCAGGAACGCAAACAGTTCTCCCTGCTCCACATCAAACGAGATACCGTTAACTGCTGAAAGATCGCCATATTTTTTTGTAAGGTTATTTACTGCTATCGCTTTTTTCATGTCTTCATCTCCTTCCCTGGCTGCAATATACATGATGTCTTCGCACAAAAAAAGAGCAACCCGACCAACATGCAAAAACATGTGACCAGGTTGCAGGATTTCCATCGAAGAAGCGATTTTATTATACCGATCTACTCCTCATCGCGGATCTCATTTATCGCTTCGTTGATCTTTTTTTCGTCGGTACGAAGCATCCAGACCGTGGATATCCAAACGAAGGCGTAGATGAGGATGTACATTATCAATATCAGCAGATAACCGGCAAGATCGGAATACCAGCCAAAGAAACAGCCGGATATCGAGACTACCGCAAGCACCAGCAGAAAATGCAGGCATATCCTGACGCGCATATTTGCCCTGCTTGTGGCCGGATCGTCGTACAGCAGAAGGGATGCCAGCGAGCACAGAAAGCCCACTGCTATGATCGACAAAGGGATGTACCACTCCCAGTTTATCATGTATGAGCCTGTTGCAAAAAACAGGACCGCTGTCCTGACTCCCAGGCCAAAGAGTATGGCAGTCGATATCATCAATGTATGGTTAAAGATCAGTTTTGCTTTGTTCATAATCTATACCACTCCGAGTTTTTTCTTGAGATCCTTTACATAACCTCTTGATATGATGAGACGTTCGCCGTTTAACAGTTCGGCGGACAGTCTCGCGTTCAGTTCCGCCCTCACGGAACGTATCTTTCTGATGTTGACGATCATCGCCTTTGAACACCGCAGGAAATTGACTCCCAGGATCTCCTCAAGTTCATACAGCCGGTGCTTTGTCTCATAACAGGCATCCTTCGTATACACATAGGTCCTCTTGTCAACCGACTCTATGTAATATATCGATGATGCCCTGAGCATCAATGTATCACCTTCCGATACCACGGGAATGCTCGCGCCGCTGCCACGCAATATATCCACCGCATTCCTGATATCATCAGTCACGGTGACAGCATTTATCACCGCACTCTCATTTTCATATGAATCTGCTTTATTGACCGTAACTTTCATCTTCTTTTTGTGACAGGGGGACAGTCCCTCTGTCACCTTTTTTCATTTTGTGTGACAGGGGGACAGTCCCTCTGTCACATCCCTCTGTCATCTTTTTTTGGGAGATGCACGACGTCGTTTCCCCGGGTAAAATCAGCTATTTGTGCAGGAAAACCATACCTTCTTTTGACGGTACATATCCAAGTTTTTCATATAGGGGGCGGCCTTCCTCTGTAGCATCAAGGCTGATCTCGGTAACTCCGCGTTTTCCGGCTTCGTCTGTCAGCATTGATACCATTTTTTCAGCGATGCCCTGTCTTTGCCATTCTTTCATGGTATATACATTCATGAGATGGGCTCTCTTTCCCGTCG
>JAFSWJ010000091.1 GCA_017444545.1 Lachnospiraceae bacterium | reverse complement strand
GCCTCACGGAGAGGAGATCCATTCCTTCACTCCCATCCAGCACCCCGCTGACAAGACGGAGGAGGGTACCTCGATCACGACTCATTTTGAGTATCACTCCATCGAGCACAATCTGCTGAAACTTGATATCCTCGGACACGACGATCCGACCATGATCAAGAGGCTGGGAGATCTGACAGGTATTGATTATGATACGATACCTCTTGATGACAAGGATGTCATGGAGCTTTTCAAGAGCACGGCATCTCTTGGGATCAAGCCTGCCGACATCGACGGTATCCCTACGGGAACCCTGGGCATACCTGAGTTTGGTACCAATTTTGTCATCAACATGCTGGTGGATGCTAAGCCTTCAAATATCTCGGATCTGGTGAGGATATCGGGACTGTCGCACGGTACCGGCGTGTGGAACGGAAATGCGGATGAGCTCATAAAGAGCGGAACGGCGGTGCTGCAGACCTGTATCTGCTGCCGTGATGATATCATGAGCTACCTCATAGGAAAGGGCATGGACAAGCAGCTTTCCTTCAAGACCATGGAAAGCGTCAGGAAGGGAAAGGGGCTTGCGCCGGAGATGGAGGAAGTCATGGTAAGTGCCGGTGTCCCGGACTGGTACATCGGCTCCTGCAAGACCATACAGTACATGTTCCCGAAGGCGCATGCGGCGGCCTATGTCATGATGGCATGGCGCGTGGGCTGGTACAAGGTTCACTATCCGCTGGAGTATTACAGTGCATTCTTTTCCATCAGGGCAAAGGCGTTTTCGTATGAGAACTGCTGCAGGGGAAGGAGCAGGCTCCTTGAGATATATGAAGGATATAAAAAACTGCCGAAGCCTACGGATGTGGAAAAGAATGAAATGCAGGATATGAAGCTTGTGCTTGAGATGTATGCAAGGGGCTTTGAGTTTGAGCCCATAGATCTTTTCAGGGTGAACGCGAAATACTGCATCATCGTCGACGGAAAGATAATGCCGCATTTGAGCTCCATCAGCGGCATAGGGCAAAAGGCTGCCGATGATATGATCACAAAGATCGCCAGGTTTGAAAAGACGCCCTTCCTGTCGCTTGAGGATTTCTGCAACAGGAGCGGGGCATCCATGGATACCGCAAAGCGGTTCGTGGAACTGGGCATACTGCCGGAAATGCCCGAATCAAATCAGTTGTCGTTGTTTGATATGTAAGTGAAGTGGGACAGGGGACGTATCTCTGTCCCACAATTATGTAAATCTATGCGCAGTGGATTAGACTATATGTTTTGCGAACAATAAGCCGTCAGTTCTTAGCGAGTCCCAGGCTGATAAACCGTCGAGTACGCTGTCTGAGCGCTTTTTGCGAAGACCCGCGGCGGAGACGGTTTTGTTTATCAGACGCCGGATGAGCTTAGAACTGGATGAGCCGTGAGCAAAACATATAGTCTGATCCACTGTCAATGCAGTTGACATAATAGTGGGACAGAGAAACGTCCCCTGTCCCACTATTTTTCGAAGAAGTCGAGGATGAGGTTGTTGGCGTCTATGCCGTGGGTTTTTTCGTCGGGCCAGGAATGGCGGCCGTCTTTGACGAAAAGATACCAGACCGAAGGGCTTTTTCCCGGTCCTTCGAATTTTGTCAGGACGCTGTCCTTTTTTCCGAGGGTTTCAGAGGAGGCTTTTTCAAGGCCGTTTGAAGCGGCCCAGTAATCCATCACATCCTCGATGGCGGGTGCGTTTCCGCGCTTTGCGCTTCCGTCGCTGTTTTTCGGTACCACATCATCCTTTTCTCCCGTGATCTGAAGGAGGCTGATGTGGTTTTTTTGGTTTCTTTCATCCCAGACAGACTGCGGCATGAAGCCGACTACGCTTGCGACTGCGGCAAAGGTGTCCCCCGCCTCCATGGCAAGGCGGTGGATCATGAAGGCTCCGTTGCTGAAGCCTGCGGCGTAGATCCTGTCTTTGTCAAAGGAATATGTATCTGTAAGGTATCTTGAAAGCGCGACCAGCATCCCCACATCATCGTTTTTTCCGTCGTGGATCCCGGAATTCCATTCTATGCCGTAGGAGGGGTTGTCCGGATCTGCGGCAGCGGTCACGTAAACGACAGCATAGCCCCGCGGAAGGGCGTCCTTTTCAAAATGGATCGTATTTTTGAAGGACTCTGCGGTATTTCCCTGTCCGTGCAGCAGTATGACCAGAGGAGCGCCCTTGGTCTTTTCGGGAAGATCAGCTATGAAGCTGTGGGATGTACCCTCATAGGTAAAACTGTATTTTCCGCTTCCCTCATCCTTTACATCTTCTATCCCTGATATGGGACGGGCCCTGAAGGAATGGAAAAGAAATGCCGCTGCTGCAAGGATGAGGATGACGCCTGCGGTTATCAGGCAGGTTTTTATTATAGGTGATCTGTTTTCCTGCATGGGTTCCTCCGGGTAAACGATGGGTTTTGGTTCCTTTCATATCCGAATATACACGAAAACCTGACGGCAGCCAACCCGTATACAGACGAAGTTTTCACGGTTTTACAACCCCCTGCGATGATGGTATAATCAAAACGGTATTTCTTTGAAAAAAATCATACATTTCAGCAGGAGGGGGTATGGTCAAAAAAGAGATGATCGCCATGCTGCTTGCCGGGGGGCAGGGCAGCAGACTTGGCGTACTTACTACCAGGATGGCAAAACCGGCCGTTCCTTTCGGAGGAAAATACAGGATCATAGATTTTCCTCTGTCTAACTGTATCAATTCGGGTATCGATACAGTCGGGGTTCTGACCCAGTATCAGCCGCTT
>JAFSWJ010000090.1 GCA_017444545.1 Lachnospiraceae bacterium | reverse complement strand
GCCATCATGGAGAGGGAGGATCTGGAAAAGATAGCTCCCATAATAAAAGAGCACGACATCTATGTTTTAAGCGATGAGATCTATTCCGAGCTGACCTACAAGGGAAGCCACACCTCGATCGCATCCCTCCCGGGAATGAGAGAGAGGACCATCCTCATCAACGGCTTTTCAAAGGCCTTTGCCATGACAGGCTGGAGGCTTGGCTATGCCTGCGGTCCGGAAAACATCATTTCCCAGATGACAAAGCTTCATCAATACTGCATCATGTGCGCACCCACCACCAGCCAGTACGCCGCCATCGAGGCGTTAAAGCATGGAGAGAGGGACGTGGAGGAGATGAGAAACGCCTACAACGAGCGCAGACGCTTCCTCATGCACGAGTTCAAGCGTATGGGGCTTGACTGCTTTGAACCCTATGGCGCCTTTTATGTATTCCCCAGCATCAAACGCTTCGGCATGACCTCGGATGAATTTGCCATAAAGCTTCTTGAAGCAGAAAAGGTGGCAGTAGTTCCGGGCACGGCCTTTGGCGACTGTGGCGAAGGCTTCCTGCGTATATCTTATGCCTATTCCATCGACAACCTGAAGGAAGCGCTTTCCCGGATAGAGGAGTTCATATGCCGCTTTTGATCATATCCCTCGTCATCACCATATATGCATATCTGATGATCCGCTTCGGGATCCATATGTTCCAGCAAAACGGCTACAAGAACAGGGTTCATCTGAAATGGATCGCTGACAACAAGCTCCGCTGCTTTGCGGGGCCCTTTGACATGAAACCCTCAAAAAAGCCCCTGGTATACACTCCCAGGGTCATACGCCTGTTTGTTACAACAGTCCTCCTGTTTTCAGTCTGCTGTATCGTGAACAGATTTGTCGGCAGCAATGTCACGCTGTTCATCTTTGTACTCGTCTACACCTTTGTTCTCGGACCCTTCCTGCCCGTGATATCAAATATCATCAATTCACCGGTGGAAAAGTCCATAGCAAGAGGCTTCATCAAAAAAGCCATGGGAACCCTTTCAAAGATGGACGATCTTATTATCATAGGGATCACGGGCTCCTACGGCAAGACCAGCGTCAAGTTCTATCTCGAAACCCTCCTCTCCTCGGAATTTGAGGTTCTGGCGACTCCCGAAAGCTACAACACGCCCATGGGCGTGGTCAAGACCATCAACGAGCACCTGCGTCCCACCCACAGGATCTTTCTCTGCGAGATGGGAGCCAGGAACGTGGGTGATATCAAAGAACTCTGCGATATAGTACGTCCACGGCACGGTATCATCACCTCCATCGGGCCTCAGCATCTGGAATCCTTCAAAACCCAGGAGAACATCACAAAAACAAAATTCGAACTGGCCGATGCCCTGCCGGAGGACGGAAAGCTCTTTTTGAACTACGACAACGAGTTCATACAGGAGCATAATAAAAACGCCGCGGCCATCACCTATTCAACTGTCGGCAACGGCAAGTACAATGCATCTGATATTGTGACATCCATAAACGGAACGGAGTTTACGGTGACCTCTCCTGACGGAGAGAGCGTCCGTTTTGCCACAAAGCTCATCGGATCCCACAATGTGGTAAATGTGGTGGGAGCCATCGCCGTAGCAAATACTCTCGGCATCAGCCTTGAAAAACTGAAGCTTCCGGTCAGGACTCTGCAGCCCGTGAAGCACAGGCTCAACATGACCGAAAAGAACGGCATAACGATCATAGACGATGCCTACAATTCAAATCCCGCCGGAGCAAAGGCTGCTCTCGACACCCTGTCCATGTTTGAGGATGCGGTCAAGATCCTCATCACACCCGGCATGGTGGAGCTTGGCGAAAAGGAAGATGAGCTGAATGAGCAGTTCGGGCGCCAGGCGGCAGTGAGTGCGGACTACATCCTGCTTGTCGGGAAAAAGCATACCGAGCCCATAGCAAAAGGCATCAGAGAAGAAGGCTTTGATGAAAAGAAGTTATATATAGAGGACAGCTTCAACGATGCCCTCACCCGCGTATATTCCATACCCGGTGAACAGCACAAGGTCCTCCTCATAGAAAACGACCTGCCCGACAACATGTCATAAAGGTGTTTTCCATATCTGCACCAAAAATCATGCTTGCATGATTTTTTGTGCGGATATGAGAAAACCCGAGCCACATGAGCAAGCAGGGCGTCAGCCCGGATTGCGAATGTGGGAAGGCGATTGCGAGAGCGAAGCGGAGCAATCGACCTTTATGATAAATACAAAGGGGTAAAGAGGGGGACGGTTCTACTGTATTGGTACCTCACGATACAGTAGAACTGTCCCCCGGATGGGACAAGAAAGACTAAGGGGGACGGTTTTCTGTGTAGGTACCTCACGACACAGAGAACTGTCCCCCGGACAACGGAGAAGGCACAAAGGAGAAAAAATGAAAATAAGAATAGCCCTCATTTTCGGCGGCAGATCCGTAGAGCACGAGGTCTCAGTCATCTCGGCTCTTCAGGCCATGGCCAACATGGACAAAGAAAAATACGAGATCTTCCCCGTATACATGACAAAGGAAAACGAATTCTATTACGGCGAAAAGACCGGGGATATCGAAGCCTACAGGCACATCCCTTCTCTCATAGCTGCTTCGGAGCGCGTGATCCTCATAAACGAGAAAAACAGATTCTACCTTGTCAATTATCCGCAAAAGAAATTCGGATCAAAGACAAAGCTCGAGGTCGACATCGCCTTTCCGGTAGTCCACGGCACAAACGTGGAGGACGGCACTCTCATGGGATATCTCAAGACCATAGGCATCCCCTTCGTCGGCTGCGATGTGACATCGGCAGCGGTCGGTATGGACAAATATCTGCAAAAGACAGCCTTCAGATACAATGACATCCCGGTCCTTGACTGTGTCAGGTTCACGCTTGCAGACTACAGGGATATGGAAAGTCTTGCAAAAAAGACGGAGGATACCATCGGATATCCCGTTATAGTCAAACCCGTAAACTCCGGATCATCCGTGGGTATCATGGTTGCAGACGACAGAAACGGTCTTGTCAGGGCAGTGGACAATGCCTTCCTTTTCACAAATACCATCCTCATAGAAAAAGCCGTGAAAAACTTAAGAGAGATAAACTGCTCGGTTCTCGGAGACACGGAGGAGGCAAAGGCATCTCCCTGCGAAGAGCCCTTCCATACGGATGAGATATTAAGCTACGAGGACAAATACCTGAGCGGCGGCAAGGGAAGCAAGAGCAAAACAGGTCCGGCAGCTTCAGGCTCAAAGGGTATGGCTTCCCTGCAAAGAAAGATCCCTGCCGACATCCCGGAGGAACTTTCGGAAAAGATCCGGGAGCTTTCTCTCAAAGCCTTCAGGGTACTTGGCTGCAGCGGCGTGGTCCGCTTTGATTTCATCCTCGACGAGGACTCAAAGGAGCTCTACCTCAACGAGATCAATACCATACCGGGTTCACTGTCATTCTATCTGTGGGAGGCAGACGGAATGTCATACAAAGACCTCCTCGACAGGCTCGTAGACCTGGCTCTGAAACGCGCCAGAAACGAACGCCGCGTCAACTTCTCCTTTGAAACCAACCTCCTCGATAAAGCAGCTTTTACAGGAGTAAAGAAATAAAAAAGAGACGGGGGACGGTTCTCTGTATTGGCATTTCACGATACAGAGAACTGTCCCCCGGATAGAAAAATGAAGATAAACATAAACAACCTCGAAACCTCATACGACATCCTCGGTGAATCCGGCCCCTTCGTCCTGGTGCTGCCCGGCTGGAGCGCAAAAAAAGAACTCTACAGACCGGTTGCCGACAGCATCAGCGGGAAATACCGCGTGATCCTCATCGATCTTCCGGGCTTTACCGGCGGAACTCCCGAGCCTCCCGAACCCTGGGGCGTAGATGATTATGTCGGTTTTGTCTCAGCCTTCATCAAAGCCCTCAAAATAGAGAAGCTGTCGATCATCGGCCACTCCTTCGGCGGCCGCATCATCATCAAACTCATGAACAGGGATGATCTGCCCTTTGTGGTGGAAAAGCTTGTTCTCATAGATGCTGCAGGTATCAGACACAAGGTGACCGGAAAAGCGGCACTGAAGCAAAAAGCCTTCAAGGTCGCAAAAAAGTTCATGTCCGAAAAGCAGCTTGAAGAATACAAAAAGACCCATGGTTCCGCAGACTACAGGAACGCAACTCCGCTTATGAGGGCAACCATGGTCAAAGCAATAAACGAGGATCTGACAGATCTCATTCCCGGTATCAAAGCCGAGACCCTTCTCATCTGGGGTACGGCAGATACCGCGACACCTTTAAGCGACGGCGAATACATGGAAAGTGTCATCAAAGGCTCCGGTCTGGTGAAGCTTTCCGGCGCCGGACACTTCTCTTTTCTCGACCAGCCCGTCATCTTCGACAGGGTCATGAAATCCTACTTCAACATCTGAAAAGATACAATTATCTGGGACAGGGGGACGGTTCCAAAGAATTGACAACAGTACCAAAAAATAGTACTATAGTGATGATAAAATGAATAATAAAAACAAAAGAACATACAAAGATATTTATATTGACCCTGTCAGGACAGACATAGTGTGGTCTGATATAGAGGCGTTATTTAAGGCATTAGGTGCAAGTGTTTCGGAAGGAAACGGATCCAGGATCAGGGTAATGCTCAATGGAGAGAGAGCTGTTTTTCACAGACCTCATCCGGAAAAAACCACTGACAAGGGAGCCGTGAAAGCTGTCCGGAGATTTTTGGAAAATGCAGGGGTGATATTATGATGAATTACAAAGGTTACATCGGAAAAGCAGAATATGACGATGAGAATCACATTTTTTCAGGAACAGTGATCAACACAAAAACGGTGATCACTTTCCAGGGAACTACCGTGGATGAATTGGAAAAGGAATTCAGAGCATCCGTAGACGATTATTTGGACTGGTGCAGAGAAGATGGAGTAGATCCGGAAAAACCATATTCCGGAAAGTTCAATGTCAGATTTACGCCGGAGCTGCATCAAAGGGCTGCGCTTGGAGCAGGATTGCTGGGAATTTCTCTGAACAGCTTCATAGAAAGATCTGTCAAAGATGAACTAAAGATGATCAATTTCTGAAAAGATACAATTATCTGGGACAGGGGGACGGTTCAATGGAACCGTCCCCCTGTCTCCTTTTGTCCCTGCTTTTTTCTGTTTCTTCTATAATAAGCGTTAGACATTTAATATAAACAAGTGCTTGACTTTTAAAACACGGGGGTTTATGGTTTAGTTTGAGTGTGTGAAACTCTGTATTTTTGCGACCGCAAAAATACAAAGGAAGAGAATTCCCTACAATATCACATATCATCCGGGGAAT
>JAFSWJ010000089.1 GCA_017444545.1 Lachnospiraceae bacterium | reverse complement strand
TTTGTCTGACAGATATCTGTGGGCAAAGGCGTGGCTGGCCCGGCCGAAGGTGGTCCGAAGCTCCGTCACCCGCTCCACGGTGCAGCCTATGCCCCCGAAATACCTGACATTTTCATAGGCCCTGCAGATATCAGAAAGCTCGCTTGTAATCTCCTCCATGAGCTTTTCCAGATCCTCCGCGCTGTCACCCATGCACAGTATCACCTGTCCTTCAAGTCCCCTGTCAAAAACGCGTATCCTTCCGCCCTTCTTGGCCTCAAGGGAAGAAACCGTTTCGTTGACCGCATTTACACTCTTTGAAAATTCGTCGTATTCGTGGTTTGTGGCATCGGCCTTGAAAAGGATCATATTATAGGCAGAAGCCGTCAGGTCCATGGAAAGGGCATTTGCCTTTTCGATCACCTCGGAAAACTTCGGATTCTCGCTGACAAGATAGGTGAAAAATTCCTTTCTCTCGCCGGGATTGCCCTCGCCCATCTCCAGCTCGTACTTGCGCAGCAGGCTTTTTTGCTGCCTGTCGTTGATCACCTTGTCACGGACACGGTTTATGGCAGCTGTCAGATCGTCGCTGTTTATGGGCTTTAAAAGATACTCGGCAACGCCAAGCTGTATGCCTTCCTTTGCGTACTCGAATTCACCGAAGCCCGAAAGTATGATGACGCTGGTATCAGGCAGGCTCTCCCTAATGAGCCTCGTCAGCTCCAGTCCGTCCATGAAGGGCATACGGATATCCGTGATCACGATGTCGGGGGACAGCTTTTTGATGCGTGCGTAGGCCTGCTCGCCGTCGCCGGCCTCGCCTACAAATTCATAGCCGTTGCCCTCCCAGTCGATCTTGTTTTTGATGCCCTCACGCACCACATATTCATCTTCAACCAGAAAAACTTTAATCTTCTCTTCCATATATCCATTTTGTGACACCGGGACTGTCCCCCTGTCACATTTTTATGTTAACCTTCAACTTCCCCCGTCTGTTCTCCTTCGGGCGTCGGCTGCTGCTCCTCCTGTTTCTTCTTTTCCTCTTCCTCCTGACGCTTGCGCTCCTCTTCTTCCTGGCGTCTCCTTTCTTCTTCCTCTTCCTGACGCCTGCGCTCCTCCTCCTGGCGGCGCTGCTCTTCCTCTTCCTGGCGCTTTCTCTCCTCTTCTTCCTGACGCTTGCGCTCTTCCTCTTCCTGGCGCTTTTTTTCTTCTTCCTCTTGTTTCTTTTTCTCTTCTTCCTTCTTCTTTTGTTCCTCTTCCTGCCGTTTGCGCTCCTCTTCTTCCTCTTCCTGACGCTTTCTCTCCTCTTCCACCTTGCGGCGCTGTTCCTCCTCCGCCTGCTGCGGATCGGGGACAGGAACCTCAAGCCCCGGGATCTGGGTCGGATCCGTCACGGTTGCAGGGTCGGGCACGGCAGATGCTGCAGGCGTCGCGGGAGCCTTGGGTATTTTGTTTGCCCCGCCCTTGGGTCTGACATAGTGCACCTTGTATTCGCCCTCATCCGATACTCCCGGCACCGGATGTGTCACTATATAATCAAGGATCGTCCCGTAGGCATAGGCGCTGTAATGCAGCCCGTCACCGCCGTCGTATTCGGCCTTGATGGAACCGTTTTTATCCTTTAATACCGTATTCACGTCAAGATAATGGATATGCCTGTCCTCGGCAAGTTTCATCAAAAAGCCGTTGTATTTGTCTATCCACTCGTTCTTGACCTTTCCCTTGTAAACCCCGTTGTCATCCACCGGCCAGATAGACATGAGCACCACCGTGCCGTCGCCGGCCCAGTCGATGATGTTATCCACGAGGCTTGTGTAGGTCTCCTCGTACTTTTCCTCAGGGATGCTGTCCATGCCGTTGACACCGTAGCAGACATAGACCACGTCGGACTTTTTTTCCGCCAGAAACTGCTTTACCGTATAGCTCTTTCCGGAATTTTGCGTGAAGGTGGTCTTTGCTGCATCAGTATGCGCAAGCCCCACCTTTGCCAGGGCATCCTCATCGGAGATGCACTTGTAGTTCACCATGCCGACGGTTCTCGAATCTCCCAGGAACACGCAGTTGTTGAGGTATCCGAAGCCGTTGTCCTCGTTATATTCAAGAATGCAGGGCGACTCCAAAACCTTGTCCTTTTCCGCCTGCTTTATCAGATCATTTTTAACCTTTCCGGAAAGAAAAGTCTCCTCCTCATCCGGTCCTTCATCCTCCTCATCGGTATCGGCAACCGTTTCCGGAAATCTGATGATCTGCACGGGCATATCGTCGAAAGGTGATTTTTTGCTCTGACCCGCGCGGTGAACGCAAAAGACCACTGTCCCGATAATAAGAACAGCAGCGGCAGCCGCTATCGCCATGGTCACCGGACTCATTTTGCTCCGTATGAAATTTACCAGTCTGAGGATCTTTTCTTTCATACAGAATTTATTATACCATAATTTTTTTGGTGCAAATAAATAATGCTCTCAACCGAAGTGGAGAGCATTTTGTTCTCTTTTCGTCGAACGACACTTTTCTGAAGTGCCTGATCGCCGTTTGATCTCTTCAGAGGTTCAGGTGTATTATTGCGATTCCTGTCCTTTGAGGCGGGCATTCTCTGCTCTCAGGCTGCTGATCTCCGCTTGCGCCTTTGCAAGGTCTTCCCTCGTCTGCTCAAGGTCGTCTCTTGTCTGCTCAAGGTCACCCCTTGTCTGCTCAAGATCGCCTCTTGTCTGCTCAAGATCGCCTCTTGTCTGCTCAAGGTCGCCTCTTGTCTGCTCAAGGTCGCCCCTCGTCTGCTCAAGGTCGCCCCTTGCTTCTTTTAAATTCCCCTTTATTACTTTCAGATCCCTCTCATATTTCTCCATCTGAGCCTGCTTCATTTTTTCCCGGATCAGAAATTCCTCCCTGTATTCCATCTGCTCCCTGATCCTCTCCTCTTCGCTCATCATATACATATAGCCCACCGCCTTTTCTATCGCCGGATTATCCGCAGCCAGTTCCTTTAACTCTTCCCACGTGGTGCACCTGTACATCCTCGCCCATTTATCAAGACCACGTTCTTTGTCCTCCCGGGTTGCATTGTCTACCTTTGTCAAGTCTAACACAGATATACTGAATTTGTCAGTATATCTCTTGTAGGATTTCGTGTTCAAAAGCATATATGTCGCATAGAAATCCTCCCTGTCTTCGAATGGGCTGAAGCTTGTTATCCCTATCTGGTGAGAGGGCTTCGCTTCTGTGTAATTCTGTCCCTTGAAAAGCTTGTCAAACAGCCTGCAAAGATATGAGAGCGACCTGTCGGGCCAGTTTGATTCATTCAGCACCTGCATCTCAAGATTCAGAGTATGATAATCATTCAAACACACCCTGACATCCAGCATGAAATCCTTTGCCGAGATCGATTCTCCCAGGACTATGGGGTTTTCGACTGTGACCGTCCGGATGTCCTCTGAACTCCACCCCAGCAGCGCCGCCACCAGCTCCTTCAACGAATCCCTGTGTTCCTGCATCAGTGCCCTGAACAGGTAGTCATTCGTCATGGAAAACCAGAGTTTTCCGCTCAGATCGTGCCAGTTTTTTGTTTTTTCATTTTTCATTTTGATTCCTCCTTTGAAATCTGTGTTTCGCAGGAGGAAATCTATCATGCTATACCATATCTGACATGTATGACTTCATAGATCAGCTCCTGCTATTATGTTGTTGTGGAAATAGCATGAGCTTTTCACGGGCTGATGCCCTGATCCGGCGGAACCGCCGTCATGCTAAGATGGACGTCAATGCGTCCTTTTTTGATGTGACAGAATTGTACCATCAACGGATATATATTTCAATACAAACCTCGCGTTTTCAAGGATCTTTTCAGCGGGCTTGAAACAAAACGGTGGGACAGGGGGGACGGTTCAATGTAAGTAGTACAAAACAGACATTATTTTAAAATCACCTCCTATGCGGTAGTCTTTGAAG
>JAFSWJ010000088.1 GCA_017444545.1 Lachnospiraceae bacterium | reverse complement strand
TCGCCGCGGATGCTTTGCGGTGGGTCTCTACCTTCAGGGGATCACCCATGATCTCAGCAAGTATTCACCTGCGGAATTTATCGAAGGCTGCAGATATTATCAGGGCTACAGAAGTCCCAACAATGCGGAGAGGGAAGCAAAAGGGTATTCTGAAAGCTGGATGCACCACAAGGGCAGGAACAAACACCATTACGAGTACTGGATAGATTACACCTCCGAGGTTGCAAAAAGGGATGACAAAAAGGGAGGCATGGTTCCGGTAAAGATGCCAAAAAGGTATCTGGTTGAGATGTTCATGGACCGCCTTGCGGCAAGCCGTGTGTATAATAAGGACGCCTTTACCGATGACATGCCCCTGAAGTATTTTGAAAAGTCAATGGACCGGGTGATGATGCATCCCGACACAAAAAGGGATCTTCATCTGCTGTTAAAGATGTATGCAAGATTCGGAGAAAGGGTCACATTTGATTATATAAAAAACAGGTATCTGAAGGAGAAGTGAGGATACCGGGAGGAGATCTTATTATGGAAGAAGTGAAAAAAAAGAGGATGCTTTCCGGCATACAGCCAAGCGGTGACCTGCATCTGGGAAATTATCTGGGAGCCATCGTAAACTGGGCGGAACGCGTCGAGGAGTATGACTGCTTTTATTATGGCAGATCTTCATACCATCACGGTCAGGCAGGAGCCTGCGGAGCTTCGGAAAAGGTCCCTGAACCAGCTGGCCCAGTACATAGCCTGCGGACTGGATCCGGAAAAGAATGTGCTTTTCCTGCAGTCAATGGTGCCGGCACATTCCCAGCTTTCCTGGGTGTTAAACTGCTATACAATGTTCGGCGAGCTCCAGAGGATGACACAGTTTAAAGATAAGTCTGAAAAACACAGGGACAATATAAACGCCGGACTTTTTACCTATCCTGTTCTCATGGCAGCGGACATCCTGCTCTATCAGGCGGACTATGTGCCGGTGGGAGAGGATCAGAAGCAGCATGTGGAGATCACAAGGGATATCGCAGAGCGTTTCAATGGCATCTACGGTGATGTATTCAAGGTTCCCGAGCCTTTGATCGCAAAGACCGGAGCCAGGATCTACGGTCTTTCGACTCCCGAGGACAAGATGTCAAAATCCGTTCCCGACGGGTGTGTCTTCCTCATGGACGAGCCTGATGTGATCAGACGGAAATTCAAGAGGGCGGTGACGGATTCCGACACCGGCAGATGCGTATATTTTGACCGGGAGAAAAAGCCCGGGGTCGCAAACCTCATGAACATATACTCAACCCTTACCGGAAAGAGTTATGAGGAGATCGAAAAGGAGTTTGAAGGAAAGGGTTACGGGGAGTTCAAGCCGGCGGTTGCGGAGGTGGTTGTTGAAAAGCTTTCGCCTATACGTGAAGAAGCAGAAAGACTCATAAAGGATAAGGCGTACCTTTCGGATGTCTACAAAAAGGGGGCCGAGCGGGCATCCTACGTTGCGAACAGGACTTTGTCGAAAGTTTACAAGAAGGTCGGCTTCCTGCAGGTGTGATCTGGACCTGGAGACAAAGTAAATGTAATTAAGTTGAGAGCTTTACGTATTGATCGTGCTCGCATATGTAGTCAGTGCGGGTTTACGTATTGGCTCTTGCTCCCGCAGGTCACCCCCCATACCTTGCGCTCCGGTAGGTGCTCGGCATGGGGCCCCCCTGCTCGCGCATTTAGTCTGTGCGGGTTTACGTATTGGCTTTGCTCGCGAATGTAGTCTGTGTATGTTTACCTACAGGCATAGTTCATGGAGCGGAGTGTAGACTCGGAGTGTCACCGTCAATATAGCACGATTCCAAAAGTTTCGACGTAGACAGAAACGGCACATACTTCGTGCGCGAGCAGGGCGCATACCGTCCAGTGGACGGTAGTTTTGCGCCGACCGGAGCGGAGCGTAGAAGCCCCGTGCCGAGCACCGGCAGGAGCGCAAGGTACGGGAGGTGGCCTGCGGGAGCAAAAGCCAATACATAGAACGTTTAATGTAATGAATCTAAAACATATTTTCGGACTGAGATTAAGGAGAATGACATGAACAAGGAAAAGACAGCTGAAGAAGTATTGAATGTACTGAAGATGCAGGAGGAGATCCTGCAGTTTACGCATTTCACAAATAATGATGCGTGGGAGCTTGGAAAGCTGATGGTGGAGGAAGCAAAAAAGAGGGAGCTTTCCATAGCCATAATGATAAGGCGAGCCAACGGTCTCACAGTATTCCGCCACATGATGGACGGGACCACCCTTGATAACACCTGTTGGCTTGACAGAAAGTTCAACACAGTCATGAGGACAGAGACCAGTACGCTTGAATTCTATATGTATCTGCAAAATTCAGGAAACACCATGGAGACCAAGTTCATGGATGAGATGAAGTATGCCTCGGTGGGCGGGGGATTCCCCGTCAGGATAGAGGATGCCGGCGTCATCGGTGCGATCTGTGTATCAGGTCTGAACCATGTCCAGGATCATGACTTCATCATTAAATGTCTGTCCAGGTACCTGCATATGGATGAGGTGCCCAGACTGAAAAAGCTGTGAGATGAAAGGGAAAAATTCAGATGGAGGAAATGTCGGTCACATCTGTTTTTGATAGACGTAATGTGCGTTTTTTTGACAGGAGGATCAGATGAAGAAGAACAGGAGACAAAGGCTTTACAAAAAGAGGATGGCAATGCTGCTGGCAGTTATCCTGACATTTACGGGAGTGATACCGGCAGGTGCCGCAGAACCCGTGGATGTGCCGGTCAGCGTAAATGAGACCGCATCCGGTGAGGTGTCAGTGAGCGAACCGGAAACCGTTTCGACGGAGGATGCTGTTGAGGCAGCGGAACCGGCACAGGAGGCGGTAAGCGGAGATGAGACTGTATCCGCAGACGGGACAGTTTCTGCTGATGATACCAAAGATGCGGCAGGAACCGTAAGCGATAATATCTCCGGCGACGCTGTAAGCGCCGATACGGTAAGCGAGGATAATGCAAAGGGTGAAGATGCCCCCGCAGACGTTACCATCATGTATTATATTGTGGGCTCCGATCTTGAAAGGAGAAACGTCCAGGCAACAAAGGATATCATGGAGATCATGACCGGTATGCTCTGGGCTGAAAGAGCCGGAATAGACGAGGAGTTTCGTTCAAAGATCAATGTGATAGCGGAGACCGGCGGTCTTTCCTTCAAGGGTGACGGGCAGGAAACCGAGGAGCAGAAGAGAAATGCGTACAGGAGTGCTCATGCGGAACTGAGAAAAAGTATCACTGCAAGTGATGACACTTTAATGATCTATGATGCGATAAAAGACAAGATAAAGTGGAATGAAAACGAGCGCTGGGTTCTTTCGTCGACAAGCATCAATAAGGCAAAAAATGATGAGGGAATGGACAGGGACAGGGTTATGTCTCATCACAAATCCACCGGCGATGCACCTGAACTTGAGGACTTCATTGTCACCACGGCAAAAGAATATCCTGCAAAGAATTATATGCTCGTGCTCTGGGATCACGGCGGAGGACCCGAGGGAGGATATGCGGGAGATGAAAGGGCCGATTCAAAAGAAAACGGCTATATCACCTCCGAACAGCTTTCAAAGACCCTGTCAGATGCGTCACTTAAAATACGAGAAAGCGGACAGGATGATAATGGTGATACCCTTCAAAGTGGTGCGGTTTCCGTAAATGCGGGCTTTGAAAAGCTTGCCTTCCTGGGCTTTGATGCCTGCCTGATGGGAAATCTTGAAACCGCCATGGCTGTAACCCCCTATGCGGAATATCTCTTTGCTTCAGAGGATCTTGAAGCCGGTACGGGCTGGGACCACAGGGGATATGTCAAAACCCTGGTTGAAACGGATGCAGGGGACTACGAAAAAGACAAAATAGGTGCAACCACCAGAAAAATAGGCTGCAGGATGGCCGATGACATGATGAAATGGTATGAAGATGAGGAGGATACCGATACCATTTCCGTCATAAGCCTCAATGAAGTGATGCTTAAAGATCTCGATGAAAAGATCGGAGCTCTGGCGAACGCCGTTGTTTATTGGATGCTTGCCGGAAATAACGGCGCCTTTAATGCCACGGATTATCCGAAGTTTCTGAAAGCTTTGCAAAAGTCCATACACTTTAACGGAAATACCAGCGGTATGCTGGATCTTTATTCGCTGTGTACAGAGATAATATCCATAAATGGTGTGCCGGGTGAGGTTAAAACTGATGCAATAAATGTGCAGAAAGCAATCAGACCGGACGGGTTTGAACATGATAATGCAAATGATACAAACCACGGCCCTGTGATATATGAAAGCTACACCTCACATTATCCTTTTGTGAAATATATTGAAGCAGATGATGAAAACAAGGAAAAGCTTGGAGGACTCACAGTCTTTTTCCCTCATGACGAATTCAGATACAAGACTGAAGCCGGAAAAACCGTGGACTTTTTAAAGAGCTATCTGGATATCTACTACAACACTGACGGTTCCAAAGGAATAAAGGATGCCAACAAGCTCGAATACGGCTACAGATCGCTTCTTGAAACCTTCTGTACTATCCAGACTGTGGGCGCGGCCATGGAGGAAGGCTTCGACAAGGATGATTCAGCAGTAGTGAAGGAAATGAAAGAAGCTGCCGCTGCCGTGAAGGCAGATTACAAACTGAGTGAGGGCTCTATAGCCTGCAAGACGGCTGATAATATGACAGTAAGCGACGGTCTTGTCCGCAGCCGTATAACGGTCAGCGATCTGAGCATGAAGACGGTCGTCTCGAATGGAAGTCTTCTTTATGTATATGATGTGGCAAGCGCGGAAAAAAAAGATATGATCACAAAGATCACCTCCCAGATGACATTTACCGATGAGTCCGGAAAGATCCACAGACTGGGATATATGCCCGACATGGAAGAGCCTGAGGCACTGGGAGATACAGGGAAATACAGATTCATCCCTAAAAACCGGAACTTTGCGCAATGGTTCTATATCGGGGATGTTCCGGCAGCAGTCTACAATATAGAAAATCTTGAAAAGGACGGAGACCCCGTATTCTTTGATGCGCTTAATCAGGATATCCCTGTCCTTGTACGGATCCCTGCCGTGATCAGGAGACCGACCCTTAGCAGTGACGGTACTCCCATTAATCTGGAAAAGGAATATTCGGAAGAAACCGTGATCATAGAGGCTGAGTTGAGTGCAAACAGTTTGAATGTGATACCGAACGGGTACTATCAGATAAATTATGATCAGAAGCAGCTTTTCGGCTTCGTTCCCTGGAAGGATGTTTCTGATTATGCAACCTTCTGGGCATTGTCTGATCTGACTGAATTCATTTTTGGCAGTACGACCGATTTTGCGGAGGATAACTACGATACCATCTACAGCACTGCCATGAGCAAGAACAGTATTTCAATAAACAGAACGAACGTCGGTGAAGATATCGCCGGCTTAAAGTTCAACTATAACATGCAGGATGTATTCGGCGGCATATATGAGCTTGATTCGCTTTATAGCGGTGAAAGAGTTAAGGTAAGCCTGACTCTTCAAAAGAAAGGAAAAGAGACAAATATTACCGACATAAACCTTGGAGAGGACGGCATATACCCAAAATATGTATACAGTACAGACGGGTATTCTTTAAGCCTGAACAAAAATCTTCCGGTTGGATACTATGATACTGCAGGCACCTTCCATGATCTTGATGATCCGTCGGATTTCAAGGCGCTTAAGCCCGGTACCTATGATATCGTGTTCAAATATTATGATAATGATAAATACGCAGTCACGCCCGAGGCAGGGACAACGGTAAGCGTAGCCGGTGTTGAAGGCGGCATCGATCCGGCTCTGTACAGCTTTGTTCCCGAATACGTACCCAGTCTCACGCTGACAGTCTATGACAAGAACAGTCCGTTTACGATCGAAAAAAAGGCCGACATACCTTACGGATTCGTCAAGACCATGAAGCCGGCCGAAGATATGAGCAATTTTGTATCTGTCAAAAACGGAGACGGAGATGTTACGAAATCGTATCTGACGCGTTTTGTCGTCAATATAAACGGAAAGACATATGATCTGGGTACAACTCAGCTGGATGAGTTTAAAAAACTTGAGCCCGACCCCGGAACAAAGATGACAGTGAGCGCAGATTTCTATATAGACGGAGACTACCGGCCTTGTACAGGTGTGGCAGAGCTTACGATAGTCAAGCAGCCTGTCAGTCTGGTCGGAGTGAACCGGATGTATTCCTCTGAGTTCATAAATGAGAGTATATTCTGGGATAAAGAGTTCCTCGATGGTCCTGATGAGTATAAGCCGGAAGTTCAGATACTGATGCAGTATGACGGTATGGTATATGATGACGGCGACCGCTCCTTTGGAAACTACATAGGAAAAAAGATGAATATCGGGGAGCTGGTCTCAAAAAATACCGTATCATCCGTCGCAATTGATATAAGTTCACTTGACGGAGCGCGGCTCTACAAGGATCTTCCCATCGGTCCGAAGAGGGAAGGGGTCAAGAGACCGGGATTCTGGCAGCCGGAGGATTTCGTTTCCGACTTTGCAAAGTATTATACGGTCGAAAACTATGAGGATGCCGTTCTGAAGGAATATGAGCTTCTACCCGCCTCAAAGGTTACCTTCAGATCATTAAAGGGAACAGATGAGGATGATGACGCCGAGCTGTGTCCGGGGATATATATCGGATGCGACAAAGGTAATCTCAAGGATGGGCTTTGGAGTTTATCCGATGATCTCATCCATATCAGTGGAAATGAGGTCAGACAGTGGTACGTCCGGATAGGCGATAACAGGCGTGAGCCGGTATGGATAGACGGAGAGCCTGTATTGTACTATGACTACGTTACGGAAAAGGAAAAGCAGCTT
>JAFSWJ010000009.1 GCA_017444545.1 Lachnospiraceae bacterium | reverse complement strand
TCCGGAGGGCAGCCCGCAACAGCCACCGGCCGCAGATCTTTGTCAAACTGAAAGAGCTTCGGGTTTGCCCAGGTATCAGCCGAATCAAGAGCCACATAGATAGGTATATCCCCGACTATCTTTATACCCTTTGAGTTTGCATAGGTCTTTAATTCCTTCCATTCAAGGGAAAACTCATATTGAAGGAACTCATAGAAAGTGATCTCTTTTTCAAGCTTTTTTCTGTACCTGTCAAGGGCTTCCTTTTTTCTGAGACGGATATCATCATCCCACTCCTGCCAGCTTTTATTATGGAAAGAAGCCTTGACTGACATAAAGAGAGAATAGTCCGAAAGCCATCCGGAGTTTTTTCTGACAAATGTAATAAAGTTTTTATCCTTTACATCAAATTTTTTGAAAGCCTCCCTCAAAAGCTTAAATCGTGACAGATACAGTTTTTCATAATCAACCCTTTCCGGATCGTTTCCGAAATCATAGCCGTCACAGCGTCTTTTTGTGATATAGCCTTTTTTTACCAGTGTTTCCGGGTCGATGAAGTAGGGATTTCCCGCAAAGGTCGAAAAAGACTGGTACGGACTGTCCCCGTAGCTTGTAGGACCCAGCGGCAGGATCTGCCACAGGCTCTGCCCTGCTTCTGCCAGATCGTCAACAAATCTGTATGCTTCCTTTGAAAAACAGCCTATCCCGTATTTTGAAGGAAGCGACGATATCGCCATCAGCACTCCGGCTCTTCTCATAATAAAACCTCCCGGTCGGGGATATCAGTATCCCGCTTTCTCAAGTATTACATCCAGAAGCCTTGCGTTTTTGATCGAAAACTCCTGTGAGATGTGCGGCTTTTCACCGTTTTCAATGCATCGTCCAAGCTGGGCTGTCTCAAGTGCGTAGTTCTGCTTCACGCTTATCACGCGTTCGGTAACCTTTCCGCCGGAAACGATAGTGTACTTCAGCTCCCCTGCCTGATTATACTCAACATCCGAGCTGAGGGTACCCTTTGATCCGTGGATAAAAAGCCTGTCTTTTCTGTCATCGGATCCCGCAGGAAATATCATTCCCACGTCAAATGCAGCCCTCACACCGTTTTTCAGCTTCATGATCACCGATGTGAAAACATCCACCCCGGTATGCCCGAATTCCGCCTGTGCCATGACATTTTCAGGCTCTGAATCCGTCAGTGTCAGGATCATGGTCGTACAGTAGCAGCCAAGGTCATAGACAGCTCCGCCGCCCATATCTTTGTGAAGCCTGATATCCTCTTTGTAACCCTGGGTGATAAAGGCTGTCTCGATATAGTCCACATCACCTATGATCCCGCTTTTCAGATCGTTTTTCAGCGAATCGATATAGGGTGTGTGAAGATAGGCATATGCCTCCATCAGATATACATTATTCTCTTTTGCAACGGCAAACATTTCCTCCGCCTCATCAGCATTGAGAGCCAGAGGCTTTTCGCACAAAACGTGCTTGCCGGCACGAAGCGCTTTTATTACCCACTCCCTGTGCAGATGGTTCGGCAAAGGGATGTATACAGCCTGAACCCCGGGATCCTGCAAAAGTTCCCCGTATCCCGTATAGGCTTTGACAAAACCGAACTCCTCTTTAAAGCTGTTTACCTTTTCCGCATTTCTGCCTGCGATCGCGTAAAGCTCGCAGTTTTCTGCTTCTTTCATGCCGGGGATCGTACATCCCCGTGCGATATTTGCTGTACCGAGCACACCCCATTTAACGGCCATCTGTATCACCTTCCTTTCAGCAGATGCCATATGTCTTTATTATATTCCTCTATGGTCCTGTCGGATGAAAAGAATCCTGCTTTTGCGATATTTACAAGCATCATCTTTTTCCATTTATCCCTGTTTTCATAGTCCGCTATCATCTCATCCTTCTTTTTGATATAGCTTTCAAGGTCGAGGAGCGTCATGAACCAGTCCTTGTTCAAAAGCTCGTTATAGAGCCTTTCAAGGTTTTCCTTGTGCCCGGTCTTCAATGCCTCATCGCTTACTACGAAATCCACTGCTTCCTTTATGACCTCTGATTTTTCATAATAATCCCTTGAAACATAGTCAGCCTTTTCATAGTGCTTTATGACGGTATCTGAATCCACGCCGAAGATATAGATATTCTCATCTCCCACAAGCTCGTGGATCTCAACGTTTGCTCCGTCGTCCGTACCGAGGGTAACGGCTCCGTTCAGCATGAACTTCATGTTTGAGGTCCCCGATGCCTCCTTTGATGCCAGGCTTATCTGCTCTGAGATGTCACAGGCGGGGATCAGTTTTTCCGCATAGCTTACGTTGTAATTTGTTACCATTACAACCTTAAGATAAGGACTTACCTCAGGATCATTATTTATTATCTGCTGCAATACCAGCAGCAGATGAATGATGTCCTTTGCTATGACATAGGCAGGTGCAGCCTTTGCTCCAAAGATGCATGTGATCGGCCTTACCGGCTTCTTTCCTCCCTTTATTTCAAGATACTTGTGGATGATATAGAGGGCGTTCATCTGCTGTCTCTTGTATTCATGGAGACGCTTCACCTGGATATCAAAGACCGAATCGGGATCAAGCTCCACACCTTCGTTCTTTTTGATGAAATCCGCAAGCTCAAGCTTCTTTTGCTTTTTGATGTCGCAGATCCTGTTCAGTACCGCCTCATCATCCCTGAATTTCAGGAGATCCTCAAGCCTGTCCGCATCCTTTCTGTAATCCTTTCCTATGGTCTCATCAAGGAGCTTTGATAATGGTCTGTTGCAGGAAAGCAGCCAGCGTCTGAAGGTCACTCCGTTCGTCTTGTTGTTGAATTTATCCGGATAGAGCCTGTAAAAGGCATTCAGTTCCGTGTTTTTCAGGATGTCCGTATGGATCGCGGCAACTCCGTTCACGGAAAAGCTGTAATGGATATCGATATGTGCCATATGTACGCGCTTCTGCTCATCGATGATCTGCACCTTCGGATCCCTGTTGGTCTTTCTGATACGGTTGGCCAGCTCTTTTATTATGGGTACAAGCTGGGGGACCACTCTTTCAAGGTAGTCCAGCGGCCATTTCTCAAGAGCCTCGGCAAGGATGGTGTGATTTGTGTAGGCGCAGGTTCTGCTCACAACGCTGATGGCATCATCCATGGTGAAGCCTTCATCCCAGGTCAGTATCCTGACAAGCTCAGGTATTACCATTGTAGGATGTGTATCGTTTATCTGGATCACGACATGCTTATCCATCTCATAGAGATCATAACCTTTTTCCTTCATTTCACGGATTATGAGCTGCGCCCCGTTTGAGACCATGAAATACTGCTGGTAGATACGCAGCAGATTTCCCGCCTCATCGGAATCATCGGGATAGAGGAACAGGGTGATGTTCTTTTCGATATTTTCCTTATCAAAGCTGATGCCGTCCTTTACGAGACCTTCATCTATGCTTTCAAGATCAAAGAGATGGAGCTTGTCGATCCCGTTTTCATAGCCGATGACATCTATGTCGTATAATACGGACCTTACCTTTTTACCGCCTCCAAAGCATACCTCAAAGGAAGTATCGGTTTTTTTGAGCCACCCGTCCTTTTCGATCCAGTCATTTTTTTCTGCCATCTGGAGGTTGTCCCTGAATACCTGTTTGAAAAGACCGTAATGGTAATTTAAGCCTATGCCGGCTCCCGGAAGTCCGAGGGTCGCTATGGAATCAAGAAAGCAGGCGGCAAGCCTTCCGAGACCTCCGTTTCCCAGAGAGGGCTCCGGCTCCATATTCTCAAGGGCAGCTACGGATTTGCCGTTTTTGTTCAATATATCCTCAATTTCATCGTAGACTCCGAGATTTATGAGATTATTTGAAAGAAGCTTTCCTATGAGAAATTCCGCGGAGATGTAGTAAACCTTCTTTTCTCCGTCGATCTCCTTTTTTTCGCCGGCCAGGTCCTTTGTAAACTGAAGAAGCACATGATACATCTCCTGATCCGTTACCTGATTTACCGGTCTGCCGTAAAGCTTTCTCGTAAGAGTATCCAGTTTCTGCTCAAGTTCCATTTTTTTCCTCCTTGATCCTTCAAACAAAAGTCAGGGCGCTGCAAAACACCCTGAATATTATAAATCATATATACATATAATGCCAATTTAATGTATTTGCCCTGCCGGGGCCGAATCATATCATGAGCCCGTTTTTGGCACCGGTACGATTCTTCGGATCAAATGTATCATATGAACCCGGGTTTGATAAACTCCACCCCGCGCCCGATGAGCACCGAAAGCATTTTCTCATAGTATTTTGGCTCCATCTTCTCCGTTTCATCATGGGCATGCAAAAGCAGGATGTGTACCGCATTTTCCCCAAAGAGCGCTGCTCCCTCCGCCGGTGCGGGATCCTGCATCTTTTTCAATACATCCTCAAAGGTAAAACCGCTGCCCGGACGGACATTGTATTCTTCAAAATCATAGGTCCAGAATGTATCGATATCCCTGTCAAGAC
>JAFSWJ010000087.1 GCA_017444545.1 Lachnospiraceae bacterium | reverse complement strand
CGCCAAAGGCTCTGATCTTGAGCATCCATCCGCAGGTCAGGATGAAGCCCGAAAGCGCCGGCAAAATGAAAAAGGGCCACAGAAAAAGCTTTTCGAATCTGTCCTTTCTGCAATAATGCAGATCTGCCAGATCCACCATCAGAAGCGAGATATAGGGATGTACAAAGAACACCCACACAGCCTCAAAATCCCTGTACAGAAAAAACACAGACAGGATCTCAAGAACTGTAAAAAACATCAGACAAAAAAAACGGTACTTTCCGTACCTTTTTGAAACAATGACAAAAAGGGCTGAAAAAACAAGTCCTTCGGGTATGCATAATAAAAGACGAATTAAAAGATCTGTCATAGGCTTATAAAAACGGAGGCTGCTCTTTTGACAGCCCCCGTAAGTACTTGCAGATATCAGATCCTGAAGATCCAGCCTTCAGGAGCCTCAATAGTTCCCATCTGTATGCCGGTCAGGGTATCGTAAAGCTTTTGAGTCACGGGACCCATGCTTTCCATGCCGGCTTCAAAGGTGAATTCCTTTCCGTGATCATTGATCCTGCCAACCGGAGAGATCACGGCTGCCGTTCCGCAAAGTCCGCACTCCTTGAACTGTCCGGAAGTAACTTCCGACAGCAGCACCTCCCTCTGGGTCACCTTAAGTCCCAGGTATTTCTCTGCAACGATCGCAAGGGACCTGCGGGTTATGGAAGGAAGTATGGAATCCGACTTGGGTATGACCACATTTCCGTCACCATCGATAAAGAGTATATTTGCTCCGCCGGTCTCCTCTATCTTTGTCCTTGTTGCGGGATCAAGATAGATGTTTTCCGCAAAGCCCTCGTTGTGAGCAGTCACAATGGCATGCAGGCTCATGGCATAATTAAGTCCGGCTTTGATGTTTCCGGTTCCGTGAGGTGCCGCACGGTCAAAATCACTTATCTTTACAGTGATCGGCTTTGCTCCACCTTTGAAATAAGGACCCACCGGTGTTGTGAAAACCCTGAACTGATAATCCTCAGCAGGCTTTACGCCGATGACCGGGTTGATCCCGAACATATACGGTCTGATATAAAGCGTTGCGCCCGAGCCGTAGGGTGGAACATAATCCCTGTTTGCATCCACGACCTTTTTTATCGCATCAAGGAACCTCTCCTTTGGAAAGGGCGGCATCTCAAGCCTTTTTGCGGAATCTATCATCCTGTCGGCATTGAGATCGGGTCTGAATGTAACGATATCCCCGTCCTTTGTCTCATAGGCCTTCAGACCTTCAAAAACAGTCTGTGCATACTGAAGAACTCCCGCGCACTCACTCATCACGATCATGTCATCTTCCGTGAGTACACCGTCATCCCATTTTCCGCCGGAAAAATTTGAAACATACCTTTTGTCTGTCTTTATATATCCGAATCCGATCTCAGACCATGCTATATCCTTTTTTGGCATTTATATCATCTCCCATCCTATGTGCCGGTAAATACACGGTATTATCAGGCATTCTTTGCAGCATCGATCTGCTTCTGGACCTCTGCCGCATAATCCTCTTCCTTCTTTTCCATGCCTTCTCCAACCTCAAAGCGGATGAAGGATGTGATCTTCAGATCCTTGTTCACGGACTCAAGATACTTTGCAACACTCTGCTTGCCGTCCTCTGCCTTCACATATACCTGATCCAAAAGGCTGATGTCCTTTACATGCTTTGATACACGTCCGTCAACAAGACCGGAAAAGATCTTGTCTCCAAGATAACCATCCTTTCCTTCCATTGCAAACTGTGCGAGCACAGCCTTTGCCTCATCTGAAAGGAAGTTAAAGAGGAACTTGTTTGTCTTGTTTTCCTCGTATGCCTTTATATCATCATCGCTCCACTTCTTTTCGGAAACAGCCCTGTCAAGAAGCTTTTGAAGTATGGGCTTGGGAAGTGTTCCCGGATCATTTAAGGCGCTGTCGATGGTGATCTCCTTTATCTTGTCCATCTCTGCAGAAGGTATGTCATCGCGGCTTACATACTGCGGATTCATAGCCGCAACCTGCATTGCGATATCCTTTAATGCTGTCTTTGCTGCATCATCGGATGCGCCGCTTGCTGCAACCAGCACGCCGATCTTTCCGCCGGCATGGATATAGGTTGATACAACCTCGCCTTCGATCTTTTCAAACCTTCTGACCGAAAGCTTTTCTCCAATGGTGGAGGTCTTTTCGATGAGGAGTTCCTTCAGCCCGTCCTTTTCAAGCAGAGCATCAACATCCTCTCCGTTCTTTCCTCCCTTGAGTCCTGATGCAAGTGCAGTATCGGCAACCTTCTGGACAAATTCCTGGAACAGCTCGTTCTTTGCAACAAAATCCGTCTCCGAGTTTACCTCTGCGACTACAGCTTTGTCTGCATCTGCGGCAATACGGCACAGTCCCTCTGCCGCGATCCTGCTTGCCTTCTTTTCCATCTTTGCGGCTCCGCTCTTTTTCAGGAACTCTACCGCCTTTTCCATATCTCCGTCAGTTT
>JAFSWJ010000086.1 GCA_017444545.1 Lachnospiraceae bacterium | reverse complement strand
TACTGCTGTGGAAGAAAAAGAAAAAACTGCTTACTGCAGCGGGGATGATCCTCGCAACTGTCTGTGTCTTCATGACCGGGGTCAACTGTCTTCGGACCGTGAAGGAAATGAGCCGTGTGAATGTGGATGCTTTGGGATCCGTGGCCGGTCCGGAGGACAGGATCATCCATCTTTCAAAAACGGGAAAGAATGTGGTCGTGATGATGCTTGACCGGGCCATCAGCGGCTATGTACCCTACATCTTCCACGAAAGACCGGAATTAAAGGAGAAGTTTTCGGGCTTTACTTATTATCCGAATACGACGTCCTACGGAAGATCCACCTTCACCGGGACCCCGAGTCTTTTCGGAGGATACGAGTATACACCTGAGGAGATCAACAAAAGGACGGGAGAGTCTCTTTACGACAAGCATATGGAGGCTTTGAAGATGATGCCCGTGTTGTTCCTTGACGAGGGCTTTGATGTCACGGTCTGTGATCCGCCCTATGCGGGATTTCAGTGGGTGCCCGATCTTTCGATCTATGATGACTATCCGGATATCCATGCCTTCAATACCGAGGGAATGTACATGGACAGTTATTCGGAGAATAATATGGACGATGTGGAGGAGTGCAGGAAAAGACAGTTTTTCTGCTACGGGATTTTCAGGAGCGTTCCGGTCCTGCTTCAGAAATATGTTTACGACCGCGGGCAATATTTTTCCATGAAGATGTATGGACTGCGCAGTACGTACGGGGAGTTTCTGAAATCCTACTCTGTGCTCACATCCCTTCCCGAAATCACGGATTTTCCGGATTATACCGGCGGTTGTTTTTTGATGCTGCAAAACTCCGCGACCCACGACCCGCACATCCTGCAGGAGCCTGATTACTCCTATGAGGAGACTATCGACAATACCGGTCTTGAAAAGGGCTGGAGGGATGACGGCAAGGGAAACAGAGTCGTTTTTGAGACAAAGGAACAGATGGAGCATTATCATACGGATGCCGCTGCCTTTCTCAGGCTTGGGGAATGGTTTGACCTTTTGAAAGAAAACGGAGTTTACGACAATACACGGATCATCATAGTTTCCGATCACGGCAGGGATCTGGGACAGTTTGACTACATGAAGGTAAACGATGATGTGAATGTGGAGATATGCAACGCCCTGATGCTGTACAAGGATTTCGGTTCGGAGGGATTTTCATCTTCCGATGATTTCATGACCCTGGCCGACGTTCCCGTGCTTGCCGTCGGAGGTGTTATCGATGATCCCGCAAATCCCTTCACCGGAAAGAAGATCGAAAACGGCGACAAATACGGCAAAGAACAGATGGTAGTACTTAAGGAGTTGGGGATCAAACCCGCAGAGGTTCTGGAAGTCAGCGGCAACAGCTATGAACTCAAAAAGAAGTTCTATGTCAAAGACAACATCTTTGACGCTGCCAACTGGCGTGTGGAGTAGGAACCGTCCCCCTGATTGAACCGTCCCCCTGTCCCGCAACGACTTGTACAGGTGTGGTACAATAGTGGTATGGAAAAAAAGATACTCGTGACAAGATCATCCATGCCTCCCTTTGAGGAATATGTGGATGAGATCAAAGATTTATGGGAGTCCCGGTGGCTTACCAATTTCGGCAAAAAACACAGACAGCTGACAAAAGAACTTGAGGATTATCTCGGGGTTCCGAGGCTTCAGCTGACGGTGAACGGTCATATGGCCCTGGAGCTTGCGCTGACGGCGCTGGGCCTTGAAAAGGGCAGCGAGGTTATCACTACTCCCTTCACCTTTGCATCGACCACCCATGCCATAGTCAGAAACGGTCTTGTGCCGGTGTTCTGCGATATCAGGCCGGATGACTGCACCCTGGATGCTTCAAAGCTGGAGGCTCTCATCACGGACAAAACCTCGGCGATCCTCCCGGTCCATGTATACGGCAACATCTGCGATACGGATGCCATCGGGGATATCGCAAAAAGGCACGGGCTCAGGGTCATCTACGATGCGGCCCACACCTTTGGCGAGACATACAAAAATAAGGGAGTCGGAAACTTCGGGGATGCCTCGATATTCAGTTTTCATGCCACCAAGGTCTATAATACGATCGAAGGCGGGGCCGTCAGTTACAAAGACGAAGCCTTCGGCAGAAGACTCTACGAGCTGGTGGATTTCGGGATAGCGGATGAAGAGACCGTAACAGGTGTCGGCAGCAATGCAAAACTCAATGAATTTGCATCAGCCATGGGTCTTTGCAATCTGCGCCATGTGGACGACGAGATAGCAAAGAGACGGATATTGGTCGAAAGATACAGGGAAAGGCTTTCGGACATCAAAGGCCTGCACCTCAATCCCGTTCAAAAGGATGTGAAGTCAAACTACGCCTACTTCCCGGTCTTTTTCGATCCTGCAGGATTCGGAAAAACCCGCGATGAGGTTATGGATGTGCTTGCCGGAGCAGGCATCGGAGCAAGGAAATACTTCTACCCCTGAACCTCCGATTTTGACTGCTACAAAGGAGTGATCCCCCACGGCCGAACGCCGGTCGCCGACGAAAAAGCCTCCACAGTCCTGACCCTCCCCCTCTACGCCGACCTGACCCTTTCCGATGTCGACAGGATTTGTGATATAATAACGGAATAACAATTAAGTTGAAAGACGATCTTCTGATATATGATCGTTGTGCTGGATTCGATTCTATATGCGGGAGGCGGTATACGGCTGTATGTTTTGTGAACAATAAGCCGTCAGTTCTTAGCAAACCGGAGACTGATAAACCGGCGAGCACGAAGGCTGCGCCGTTTTTCAGGCGCAGAACAGCGGCGGAGCCGGTTTTGTTCATCAGGCGAACGGTGAGCTTAGAACTGGACGAGCCGTGAACAAAGCATACAGGCGCATACCGCACAAAAACAAGGAGACAACAATGCAAAACCAATGTACCTGCAAATGCTGCGGCCGCACCTGGGACCTCTCAGACCTCCGCAGAAAAAGATTCATCTGCCCAGAATGCGGCTATTACTTCCGGATCCCGGCGCGTGAAAGGATCCGTACCGTATGTGACCGCGGTACCTTCGAGGAGTGGTTTGGTGAAATGACTACCACAAACCGCCTGAATCACGAAGGCTACGATGAAAAGCTTGAAAAGGCAAAAGAAGCCACGGGCCTTAACGAGGCAGTCATCACCGGAAAGGGCGAGATGTTCGGAAGCCCCTTTGCTTTGGCTGTCTGCGATTCAAATTTCCTCATGGGCAGCATGGGCTATGTTGTCGGGGAAAAGATCACCCGTATGATAGAACGGGCAACCGATGAAAAACTCCCGGTGTTTGTATTCTGCTGCTCGGGCGGTGCCAGGATGCAGGAAGGCCTCATATCACTGATGCAGATGGAAAAGACAGCCGCTGCGGTTGCAAGGCACGGACAGGCGGGTCTCCTTTATTGTACGATACTTACCGATCCCACCATGGGCGGCGTTACGGCAAGCTTTGCCATGCTCGGGGATGTCATTGCGGCCGAGCCCGGAGCCGAGATCGGGTTTGCGGGAAAGAGAGTCATCCGCCAGACCATAGGTGAGGAACTGCCCCATGGCTTCCAGACTGCGGAGTTCATGGAAAAGCACGGAATGATCGACGGTATCGTGGAACGAAGGGTCATGAAAAAGGTCCTGTTCTTCATGTTGCATTCCCACAGTGACAGATACAAGACCACGGGCGCGGAAAACATCAGGGAGATCATCTCAAAATCAGGTGCAAATCCGCCGCTTTTCAAGTCCGAGACCAAGTCCAAGTGGGAAAAGGTCAGGAGCATCAGAAGTTCTGATTTCGTACCTACCATGACCTATATCTCAAAGATCTTTGATATCTTCATCGAGCTCAAGGGCGACCGCAAATACCGCGACGACAGATCGGTGGTAGGCGGCATTGCTCTCATCGACGGGCGCCCCGTCACCGTTATAACCGAGTACAGGGGCTATGATATCAAGGAGGCCGTGGAAAGAAACTTCGGCATGCCCATGCCCGAGGGCTACAGGAAGTCATACAGGCTCATGAAGCAGGCTGAAAAATTCAACCGTCCCATCATCACCTTCATCAATACTCCCGGTGCCTATTGCGGCGTCGGAGCGGAGGAGAGGGGACAGGGAGAGGCCATAGCCCAAAACCTTCTTCTGATGTCGACTCTCAAAGTTCCCGTTCTTGCCATCATAGTGGGTGAGGCGGGAAGCGGCGGCGCTCTGGCACTTGCCGTAGGCAACGAGGTATGGATGTTTGAAAATGCCATCTATTCCATTCTCACTCCCGAGGGCTTTGCCTCGATCCTCTGGAAGGATGCTTCAAGGGCTGAGGAGGCTGCGGAAAAGATGCACATATCCGCGGGCGATCTTATTAAACTGG
>JAFSWJ010000085.1 GCA_017444545.1 Lachnospiraceae bacterium | reverse complement strand
TCTCACCCGGGATCAGTATCTCGCCGTAGGTGAGACTTCCCGGCTCAAGACGGGATCTGATCACCGCATGGTATTTTCCCGGCTTCAATGACTCATACTGCCTGCGCGTCAGGGAAAACCCCCATCTCCTGCTGTAATAGCTTGTCACATAGGGGAACAGATCAGGCTGATCCTTCAGATAGTAGAGATGTTCTTTCAGCTCATCAAGATCAATATACTCATCCACCGGCACGGAATACCCCAGAACATGGAGGTTCCTGTCCTTCATGTCTACTATCCTTTCACCGTCCGGCCCTTCAAGATATGCCTCCTCACAGTTCCATTCGTCCGGAACCGTCCAGTCAAGGACCTTTTCACCCGAGGGGACTTCATGCATTTCAAAAGGGATATCGGGGATCTCTTCCTGCAGGATCCTGAATGTCTCTCTCACCCCGTCTCCCGTGATGCTCCTGTTTATGGGAAAGATCCTTTTGCAAAGATCATACATTCCCTTTCCTTCTTTCAACCCTTCCATACTTCCTTTTGTCCTCTATAGGTACATATTCTGCTCGAAAAGTGATTTACCACATCATCCGCTATGATATCATACACTTTTCCCATCTCGATGGTCTCAATGTGTATTCCGTTTACGTCTGTGTGCCTGGCGGCTCCGATCTCCTGAAACTCCTTTTCAAAGGGATATATGGTCAGAAAGATGTCCTTGTCCAGACATCTGACATTCATGCTGTAGGTTCTCTTTTCCGTCCTTCCGTCTGCATCTGTATAGGGTGCGGTGAAGTTTTTCAGATACCGGTAGGATACCCCCTTCATCTGCTCCACATAATGAACAAAGGTAAAGGAATGCTGCGGTTCCACATCTATGAAGACATTCTTTGCATTAACCTCCCGGCAGTATGAAAAAGGACTGTCCGCGCCAAAGGAGCTTTGATTATCCATCCGGGCAAGCTTTTTTGCATCTTTTCCCCACACCATGAAGGAATAGAGAGGATGTGCGGTCCTGATGAAATCCTTTCTCTTCAGCGCCACCTTTCCAAGAGACCCTGTCCTTGACGGGGTTTTTTTGATATCAAAAGGGACCCCCTTGCAGAAATCCCAGTTAAATACAGGGATCAAAAGGGTGCCCTCTTCAGTAATGATGTCTATGATGCTGTCTATGAGAATATTCAGATCCGTATCGTCCCCGTTTTCCATGCATGTGTAAACCAGGGTCTTTACATCAGATGCGATCCAGACCGAATCGCCCCTGCCTATTCCGAAATGTTTTGGTATATCCCTGAGCCTAACGTATCCTTCCATTTCACATCAAGGCCAGCTTCTCGAGTGCAAACTCGGGTATGAGAAGCTCCGAGTGCTCCCTGATGAAGCTTTCTATCGCAGGCGTGTAATCCTCGGTATCTGCGTACTCAGCCAGAACATTGCAGATCTTGTTGAACTGCTCGGGTGTATGATCCGATTTTTTCATCACAAGATAGAATCTGCCGTTTTCCAGCGATTTGTATAGACAGTTCTCTCCGTGATATATGCCTTTGAGCACGTGAGCCGCCCTGATAGCTCCTGACAGATCGTCAAAGGAATACATCTTTGTCAGATCCACCTGGATGGTGATCGAAACCTCTTTTGGAGCCGCGCCGGGAGCTGCTGCGGGATTTGCCGAGGCTGCCTCCACTGCTGCCGCTGCCTGCTGCTTGATCTTTTTGAATAGATCTATGATATCATCTGCTCCGGCCGCCTTTTCCTGATCATAATAAGAACCTTCCGCCATCTCCTCCCGGACGGAGGGCGCGAACTTTGAGAACCTGGTATCCAGCTCCTCGGGATCCTCCACCTTTGTGATAATAAGAACTATGGCCTCTCCCGAAAGCGGTATGGCTTCTATCATGAGCGGAATGTCCTCGGCTTCAAAGCCCAGCTGATACTCTGCCTGCTGCATCATGTCCCTGAAAAGCAGTTTTGCCTTTTCCGTGCCGTATGCAAGCTCACTTATCTTCAATTGTCTGTCAGCCAGATCCGCCTTTGTGAGCGTACATCTGATCTGACGGTCATTTACTCTTTCTATTCTCATAAGCATTCACCGAAAATATCGCTTTCCTACTTCCTATATAACTCTTAAATGCCCTTCTAGTCAAGTTATCGGCAAAAATACACAAAAGATTCACACTTTCTAAAGGTATCTGAACATCTCGGATGCCTCATCCTTTTTTACCGTCTCAACCACCTTTAAGATCTCGGCCTTCACGGTCTTGTCGCCAAAGCTTATCTCTATGATATCGCCGGGTCTTACCTCTGTTCCCGCCTTTGCGGTCTTTCCGTTAAGGCTGACCCTTCCTGCGTCACAGGCCTCATTTGCTATGGTTCGCCGCTTGATCAGCCTTGAAACCTTCAGATATTTATCAAGTCTCATTTTCTTTCTCCTATCGTGGAACAGAGGGTGGGACAGGGGACGTATCTGTGTCCCACTTTCGTGAAACGCAGAAAAAATGCCCTTTTA
>JAFSWJ010000084.1 GCA_017444545.1 Lachnospiraceae bacterium | reverse complement strand
GGTAGGAGGTGACTATCGGGCAGTTGTAATGATTGCCCGCATCCTCAAACTCGTTCCTTTCGTAAAAGAGGGAAGGATAAAAGATCAGTCCTATGCCCTGATTTATCAGCCATTCGATATGGCCGTGGACCAGCTTTGCCGGGTAGCATTCCGACTCCGAGGGGATGGATTCTATCCCCAGCTCATATATGGCATGGGTTGACGGAGGAGACAGTACCACCGTAAATCCGAGCCTTGTGAAAAGTGTGAACCAGAAGGGGTAGTTTTCGTACATATTGAGGACCCTGGGTATGCCGATCCTCCCAAAGGGAGCTTCATCCGCACTCAGGGGAGTATAGCCGAAGACTCTCTTCAGCTTATAATCAAAGAGGTTCGGAACATCGGTGTTCGTCTTTGGCTTGCCGGCACCCTTTTCGCAGCGGTTGCCGGAGATATAGGTACGGCCTCCGTTGAAGCGGTTGATGGTGAGCCTGCAATGGTTCAGGCACCCCTGGCATTTTGCCATGGAGGTGGTAAATTTCAGTTCGTTGATGTCCTTTATGGAAAGCATGGTGGATTCTTTTCCGGCCACATGCCTTTCCTTTGCGATGAGGGCGGCACCGAAAGCGCCCATGATACCTGCGATGTCGGGACGGATGACTTCAAAGTTTCCGATCTTTTCAAGAGAGCGGAGCACCGCGTTGTTGTAAAAGGTTCCGCCCTGGACCACTATGGTGGAGCCAAGGGATGAAGCATCCGACACCTTGATGACCTTGAAAAGGGCGTTTTTGATGACGGAATAGGCAAGACCCGCGGATATGTCGTCCACGCCTGCGCCTTCCTTCTGGGCCTGTTTTACCTTTGAATTCATGAAGACAGTGCATCTGGTACCCAGGTCTATGGGATGCTTTGCAAACAAAGCCTTTTCGGCAAAGTCATCCACGGACATGTTGAGGGATTTTGCAAAGGTCTCAAGGAAGGATCCGCAGCCTGAGGAACAGGCTTCGTTTAGCTGCACGGAATCCACGGTGTTGTTTTTGATCTTGATGCATTTCATGTCCTGGCCGCCGATATCGAGGATGCAGTCCACATCCGGATTGAAAAAGGAGGCGGCATAGTAATGGGCCACGGTCTCAACCTCGCCCTCATCAAGCATCAGGGCGGATTTGATCAGAGCCTCTCCGTAGCCTGTGGAGCAGGCTCCCGCTATGGATACGTTTTTGGGCATGAGATCATAGATCTCTTTGATGGATCTGATGGCGGTCAGAAGCGGTGAGCCGTTATTATTTGAATAAAAGGAATATAGGAGCTCTCCGTTTTCCGAAATGAGGGCGCACTTTGTGGTGGTGGAGCCTGCGTCTATGCCCAGATATGCCCGGCCTCTGTAGGATGACAGCGGTCTTTTTTTGACCTTTGCCCTGGCATGGCGTCTGGAAAATTCCCTGTACTGCGTGATGTTTGCAAAAAGGGGCTCCATCCTTGCGACCTCAAATTCCATATGGATGGGGCCGGAGAGGGTTTCCACCATTGAACCAAGAGACCTCGTATGGAGGTTGTCCCTGTTCATGGCAGAGCCGATGGCTGCAAAAAGATGTGAATTTTCCGGTACGATGGCATGCTCGTCATCAAGCTTCAATGTCCGGATAAAGGAGGCGCGAAGCTCTGAGAGAAAGTGCAGCGGACCGCCCAGAAATGCCACATGACCCCTGATGGGCTTGCCGCAGGCAAGACCCGATATGGTCTGGTTTACCACAGCCTGAAAGATGGAGGCTGCCAGATCCTCCTTTGTGGCGCCCTCGTTTATGAGGGGCTGGATATCAGATTTTGCAAAGACACCGCATCTTGCGGCTATGGTATAAAGGCTGTTGTAGCTTTTCGCGTATTCGTTGAGACCCGTTGAGTCCGTCTGCAGGAGGGATGCCATCTGGTCGATAAAAGATCCCGTGCCTCCCGCACAGATACCGTTCATCCTCTGCTCAACGTTGCCGTCTTCAAAATAGATGATCTTTGCATCCTCACCCCCGAGCTCGATGGCCACATCCGTCAGCGGAGCGTAGTATTTGAGCGCCTTTGAGACGGCGATGACCTCCTGTACAAAGGGCACATCTATGGCGTTTGCAAGCGTCAGTCCGCCGGAACCCGTGATCACCGGGTCCACATCCACATCCCCCGTCACCTGAAACGCATCCTCGAGGAGGGCGTGCAGGGTCTCCTTTATGTTTGCAAAGTGGCGTCTGTAATCGGAGAAAACGATATCGCCGTCTTCGTTCAGAAGAGCCACCTTCACAGTTGTTGAACCTATATCAATTCCAAGCATGCAGGACATAATAAAACCTCGTATATATAGTTCTGTTTTACGACAAACGGTATGATACCACAAAAGAAGGGGATATGGTATAGACTTATTTGTTAAAAATCCTTTAAATAAGAAACCGTTCTTTGTCGATTATAGACAAGACCATCATTTTAGGGTATCATTCGTAAATGGTGCAAATTGGAAAGGAGCACATCATATGGGAGACAAACAGATAGTCATAGCGGTTTTCATACTGATGTACATCGTTATGATCTTCTTTTCGAAATTCCGGGTATACGCCGCCCTCGGCGCAGCCCTCATCCTTGTGTTGACGGGAGTGATGCCCATAGCATCCGTCCCTTCGGCCATAAACTGGAACGTGCTGATGATGATCGCGGGCACCATGGTTGTGGTCTTTTATTTCATCGAATCCGGCATGCCCTCAAGGATAGCGGACAGCCTCATGGAAAGATCCAAAAACGTAATGTGGCTCATCATCGCCATATCGCTTTTTTCGGGGATCGTTTCGGCCTTCATCGACAATGTTGCAACTGTCCTCATGATAGCACCAGTAGGTCTTGCCATATGCAAAAAGATAAAGATCGATCCGGTGCCGGTCATCATATCCATAGCGGTCAGCTCAAATCTTCAGGGCGCCGCAACTTTGGTGGGAGATACCACTTCCATACTCCTCGCCAAGGCGACGAATCTTGACTTCATGGACTTCTTCTTCCTCAACGGGACGCCCGGCATGTTCTTCGTGACGGAGATAGGAGCGCTTCTCAGCGCCCTCATCATACTGTTCATGTTCAGAAAG
>JAFSWJ010000083.1 GCA_017444545.1 Lachnospiraceae bacterium | reverse complement strand
GAGGAATGGCAACTGTGATGGAAAATGCAAAGGAGCTCCCCGGATATCTCTCGGTCTTCAATGGCTATGATGCATCAAGCGGCTCGGCAGGGTCCTCTGGCTTCCTTCCCAAAGTTTCCACCCTTGCATGGGGACTGGGTTATTTCGGGATGCCTCACATCCTGCTCCGTTTCATGGCAATCAAAAACGAGGGAGACCTGAAGCTTTCCCGCAGAATAGCTTCCATCTGGGCAGTCGTGTCCATGTCTGTTGCGATCTTCATCGGTATCGTAGGCTACAGTGTCTCAAAGGCCGGCATGATACCTGAGCTTTCAACCAGCTCAGAGTCCGAGACCGTCATCATCAGGATAGCCGACCTCATGAGCAGGAACGGCCTGTTCCTGGCCCTTGTTGCCGGAATAATCCTTGCCGGTATCCTTGCAGCCACCATGTCCACCGCCGATTCACAGCTTCTTGCCGCATCCTCCAGCGTTTCCCAGGATCTGATGCAGGATTTCTTCAAGGTGAAGCTGAGCCAGCGCGCAACCATGATAGCCGCAAGAGCAACAGTCATAACCATCGCGGTCATAGCCATCATCCTTGCCTGGAATCCCGACAGCTCGGTTTTCCGTGTCGTATCCTTTGCCTGGGCAGGCTTTGGCGCAACCTTCGGTCCTACAATGCTGCTCTGCCTCTTCTGGAGACGTTCCAATAAACAGGGCGCCGTTGCGGGACTTATCGCAGGCGGTGTGATGGTCTTTGTATGGAAATTTGTCATAGCACCCCTGGGAGGAGCCTTTGCCATCTACGAGCTGCTTCCCGCCTTTATTATCTCATTTGTGGTAAACATCATCGTGACAAACCTGACAGCGGCACCCGCAAAAGATGTGACCGATGTATATGACGAGGTTCACGCGAAATAAAAAATAAAAAAGCGCCTCCGTGGCTCAATGCCTCGGATGCGCTTTTTCATATACTTCTCTGATATGATTGTGGCTTAGCGCCGCATAGATCTGTGTGGTTGATATATCCGAATGTCCGAGCATCTCCTGGACCGACCTGAGGTCCGCTCCGTTTTCCACCAGGTGGGCCGCAAAGGAATGCCGCAGCGTGTGGGGAGTGATGTCCATCTGTATACCCGCTCTCTTCGTGTAATACTTGATCAGTTTCCAGAAGCCCTGCCTCGACATGGGCGCCCCCGAACAGTTCACAAAGAGGGTTTCCTCATTCTTGTTTTCGATCATGGCCTCTCTGGAATGCTCGATATAGTTTTTCAGTGCATTCCTGGCCTCGATGCCAAAGGGAATGATCCTGTCCTTGTTGGGATCGTGGCAATCCACATAATTCATCTGAAGGTTGATATCCGAAACCTTCAGGGTGATAAGCTCCGTGACCCTCATGCCTGTAGCATACAAAAGCTCAAGCATGGCCTTGTCACGTATATCCTTCGGAGTATCTCCCGAGGGCTGCTCTAAAAGTCTGATCACCTCATCCTGTGTCAAAATCTGCGGAAGCTTCTTTTCGATCTTTGGAGACTTGATCCCGTCCGCGGGAGAATCCGTGATGATGTTTTCCTTTTCCAGGTAATTAAAGAAGGCCCTGATCGATGCTATGCTCCTTGAAACAGAAGCAGGAGCCGCCTTTTCGTCATTGAAGTGCTGTACATATCCAACGAGATCCTCATTTTTCACATCCGTGACATCCTTTATGCCACGTGCCGAAAAATATGAATTCATCTTCATCAGATCACGCTTGTATGACAGTTCAGTATTCCTCGAAGTTTTCTTTACATTATGTAAATAATTTATGAATTCTTCGATGCGCTCTTCCATACTATCGTATATTTCCTCTCTGTTTGCGGCACCTTCTCCGAAGCGCCACTTATGACATTATATATACGATTTTTCAGAAAAGCAATGCCATTTTTTCCCTGTTTTGCGCCCTGAAATCCCCACTTTCGACCAAAAACAACAACATGTCGTTGAGCCGGATTTTTTTCCTCACTACATCTTGTAAAATCACATAATAAAAAAAAATTTACTGTTTATGTAAAGGATTTATGAAATCTTATTAAGGTAACTCATTATCGCGGCTATGGTCTTT
>JAFSWJ010000082.1 GCA_017444545.1 Lachnospiraceae bacterium | reverse complement strand
TTCGAGACGCAGTGACCTTGCCGTAGGTCCCTTTCCGATAACTATGTCGATGCAGTAATCCTCCATGGCGGGATAGAGCACCTCCTCAACCTGGCGGTTCAGCCGGTGGATCTCATCCACGAAAAGCACATCCCCTTCCTGCAGGTTGTTCAGGATAGCAGCCATATCCCCGGGCTTTTCGATGGCAGGACCGCTGGTGATCCTGATGTTCACTCCCATCTCACGGGCTATGATCTCGGCAAGAGTGGTCTTTCCCAGACCCGGAGGACCGTAAAAGAGTACGTGATCAAGCGGGTCCTTTCTGGTCTTTGCCGCCTCTATGTAGATCTTCAGTTTTTCCTTGATCTTTTCCTGTCCGATATACTCGGTCAGGCTCTGAGGGCGCAGGGAGGATTCGATCTTTTCATCCTCGGCCGTCAGATTTGTCTCGATGACTCGCTTTTCCATTTATCTCATCCTAGGTATCACCCAATGTCATTAAGTTAAGCATTTCACATATTGGCCTTTGCTCCCGCAGGGTCTCCGCTCCGCTCCGGTCGACGCAAAACTACCGTCCACTGGACGGTATGCGTCCCCCCATACCTTGCGCTCCGGTAGGTGCTCGGCATGGGGTTCTACGCTCCGCTTCGGTCGGCGCTAAACGAATGTCCACTGGACATTCAGCGCCCCTGCTCGCGCCCGAAGTTTTGTATGCTTAACTTAATGACATTTTTATACCAAACTGTTCGTTTTTTGAACAGTTCTTCATCCCAGATATTTCAATGCGTTCTTTAAAAGTGTATTTGCATCAGCGCCCTCACCCAGATCTGCTGATGCCTGTTTTACCGCGCGGTATCCTTCGGATCTGCTGTAGCCCAAAGCTATGAGGGCTTCCGCAGCCTCGGATCTTTCATCATTTGATACGGGCGCTCCCTTTTCGGCGGAAATGCTTTCTCCTTCATCTCCGAAGGAGGCGTCGCCTATCTTGTCCTTGAGCTCGAGGATCACCGTCTGGGCCATCTTCTGGCCTATGCCGGGAGCCTTTGATATGGTCTTTGCATCCCCGGTGAGGATGGCAAACCTGAGATCATCCGCCCCCATGGAGGATATGATCTGCACCGCGCTCTTCGGGCCGATACCGCTGACGCTGATGAGGAGCTTGAAAATATGAAGCTCGTCACCGGTTGCAAAGCCAAAAAGAGAGATATTGTCCTCTCTGACTGCCATATGGGTATATACGGTAACCTCATCTCCGATGGAAAGGCGGGATGCAAAGGAGGGCGCACCGACATTTATCTCAAAGCCCACCCCCGAAACATCAAGCAGAAGGGTGTTCACACCGATCCCTGCCACCGTTCCTCTCAAAAAACCGATCATATCACAGATCCTTTCTGTAGTTCTTCAGTTTGTTTCTCATCTCTGTCATGGAATAGTGGATCCCCAGCGCTCTGGTCAGCTGCACCGTGAAATCCAGGATAAATACGACGGCAGTGGTCTTGATGAAAAGAATCCCCACATTTTCGGGTATCAGATCCGAAGTCTTTGAAACGAATTTCTGAAGAAAACCGAAAAGAAAGAGGCAGTAAAAGCCCCAGGCTATGCTGCTCTCAAGACAGAGGACTCCCTTGTAGTTGAAGGGTTTGTTTGTATAGTCCCACCAGACCTGTCCCAGAAATTTTTTCATGATCATGGCAACAAGCAGTTCAAAGGAGGTTCCCGCTATGACACCCAGAAAATAAAGCAGGACATATCTTTCGGCAAAGGGCCTGAAAAGCAGATAGGCTCCCACAAAACCGAAGCCGTAGATGGGGCAGAAGGGTCCCTTGTTGAACCCACGGTTCGTGAGTTTCCTGTTGCACCAGCTCATATAGATACTCTCTACTGCCCAGCCGATAACGCTGTAAAAGATGAACCACAGTGCTATATGATAAAAATCAAATCCAAGGATCTGTCTGTTCCACATTATAATTCTCCCGCAAAATAACAATCCGTTTTAAAGACAAACAGCCCCGCGAAAACAGGGCTGTCGATCATCATCAATTATATTTGCGCTTGCGAGCTGCTTCAGACTTTTTCTTGCGTCTGACACTCGGCTTCTCGTAATGCTCTCTCTTTCGAATCTCCTGCTGTATGCCGGCCTTTGCGCAGTTTCTCTTGAAACGCCTCAGCGCACTGTCCAAAGATTCGTTTTCTTTTACGATGACATTTGACATTCTCTCAACCCTCCCTTCAGCCCAATCCCGGAAGCATCTGTGGTACTTCCTTAACTGAATGGGTAATTATGTGCTCAAAAACACACAAAGTGATTATATACGCAAACCCTCTTCCCGTCAAGGGGTCAAAGGGTATAGCCATTTTCCTCCGTACCGTCAAGGTGATGTACCGTCACGGGCACCTTTCCCATGCCTGTCGGAGAAAGCATCCTGACCTCCGCTCTTTCACCGCCGAAAAACCCCTTGAAGGACATGACCGTATTTCCGGTCCCGTCGGGTATCTCGGTCACGATCCCCTTTCCGATCACCGGAAGGAAATAGTGAAGAGTCAGCCCCTTTGTGTAATCATAATCAGGTCTGTCAGCCGTGCCTCCAACGGGAAGCAAGGTGTTTTCCCTGACAAAAGCCGCCATATGAAGATCATCATATTCTCTTTCAAAAAAGCCCGCCCCCTCGAGGATCTCATCATCCAGAAGGTTTTTCCATTTGCCCGCAGGCAGATAGAAACGGCATTTCCCTCCTCTTTCAAATACCGGAGCAACAAGGATGCTGTCCCCCAGCATATATTGAAGATCAAGATGCGTGCAGGCAGGATCTTCGGGAAAAGCCATGGCCATGGGCCTTACGACCGGCATTCCCGTCTCATGCGTTTTTCTGACCTGCTCAAAAATATAGGGCATGAGCATGTTCCTGATCCCCGAAAACTTTTTGAAGACCTCAGCCTCATCTCCGAAAAAGAAGTCCCCGCCGCTCATGTTTTCAAAAACACGTATTCCGAAATACGTCGAAAAGCAGCCATACTGGATCCATCTTTTCATCGCTTCGCTGTCGTGATCCTGTGGATCAAAGGGTATCTCATGACAAAAGTATGACACACCGCCAAAGATCATGGAAAGCCCGGAGCGCAGGCTTTGTGCCATATCGGAAAAACCGGCTCCGTCAGATACGGTCCTGTAGATGACAGAGGGCATATCAGGCTCCGGTCCTGCAGAAAACAGTGAGACAGAAAGGCCGCCGTCTGCTTTTTCCGAAAGCTTTGGCATGAGAGCATTAAAGATCTCAGGATAATAAGAACTGAGGCCGTCCACACCCCTGTCGCAAAGTTCCTTTATCTTTCCCGCATACCAGGAAACCGCTTCATCATCAGTGATATCGATAAGGGCCGGTGCTCCCGGAAGTCCTTCCTCCTGAATGATGCCATGCCCGTCGGAACGTTTTGCAAAAAATCCGCCGGCAAGGCCCTCCTCAAAGAGAACATCATCCTGTCTGACAAAGGGACCTGCGTTGACACAGAGCTTAAAGCCCTCTTTGTGGAGAGGATCAATGGTATCGCTGTCACATACAGTCATTGGATCGGCAAAAAGCCAGGGGTTCAGGCTGCATACATCGGGAAGAGGTGCTTTTCCCGTCAGTTCCTTCATATCCGATATGGTCTCTTCGATATCCTTTCCGCTGACCAGGTGGAAGGAAAGCCTTTCTCCCGGAACCTTTATGACAATGACCCCCGGTTTCGGATCCGAGATTGAAAAGGAAACTCCCTCCCTGTGATCGCAAAGGAGAGCATATCCTCTGTCTGAAAAAAAGACGGGATAAACATCCTTTAGTGTCCGGAAATTTTTTACAAAGGATGTGTTTTTCCCTCCAAGCCCCCAGATGGTCTCAAGAGGTGAAATGCAAAAAGACGCGGTCAGAAAGCCGCTGTATCCGAAAGCCTCTCCGGCTTTTTCATCCTTCTCATATGAAAGGCTGTCCTCTCCCATGGACAAAAGGATCCGCCCTTCTCTTTCAACCGTGATACCGAATCTTTCCTTTCCGGCTCTCAGGGTAAATCCGCCGGTTTCAAGAGTGACCTCCCCTTCTCCGGCAAAAAGTGCTGTCTCTTCCGGAGCCTCCGTCAGTTCAAAGCCCCTGTCATCACTTTCGTATCCCAAAAGACGTGAAAGGGTGAAGTTCAGATCACCCTTTGCAAAGCTTGTGATATCAAGGTTTAGCAGTCCCTCCATCCTGATCCTCATCCCGTGAGGGATCTCGGTTATCGAGGAAACTGCCGGCATATTCTTTTCCATCTTCATATCAGTTCTCCGGTATTCATAATGTCACGTACTGCTTTGCCGTCAAAGCCGCTCCCGCAATCCGTGTTTCATCCTACATGTGTAATGATCACTTCAAATCTTCCCGTGATCACATACTCTCCGCCGGCTGCAGGAAGGAAAATGCTGTCTCCCCTGCAAAATTCCAGCTCTTCCTCTCCGTTTTTTATCCTGCCGCTCCCCCGGGTGAACAAAAGATGCCTGAAGGAATCCTTTCCAACCTTCACATGGATCTCATCCTCGGTACTTTCAAGGGTATCCTTTCTGTCCACGGTAAAATATGCGCAGTCAAAGGAGCTGAAAACACCCTGGTAGCGTTCTCCCTCAGGTTCAAGCTTTGCCACGTCCAAAGCCTCCTTTATATGAAGCTCCCTTTCCTTTCCGTTACTGTCCTTACGCTTGTAATCAAATACGCGGTAGGTGATATTGGAGTTTTGCTGGACCTCAGCCAGGAGTATTCCTTTTCCGATGGAATGTATGGTACCCGCTCCGATGAAGAACACGTCTCCTCTTTTCACGGGCACCCTGTTTAATACCTCCATCAGGGTTCCGTCATTTATCCTCTGCTTAAACTCTTTTTTTGTGAGCTTCCTGTTCAGGCCGTGGCACAAAACCGCATCCTCTGCGGCATCGATGATATACCACATCTCGCTCTTTCCGAAATAATGGCCATGCTCCCTGGCATATTCATCATCCGGATGCACCTGAATGGAGAGATCCTGCTTTGCATCTATGAACTTGACAAGAACAGGAAAATGCTCCGGATCAGCGCAGTTTTTCCCAAGAACCTTTCCGCCCGTACTGCTTATGTATTCGCTCAGGGTCTTTCCCGCGTATTCCCCGTTATTGATAACCGATTCGCTTCCGGGATAACAGGACAGCTCCCAGGTTTCGGCTATGATATCTCCGGGAGCCTTTTTGCCGTATTCATCTATCAGTCTCCTGCCGCCCCAGACATAGTCCTTTACCGAGGCTTCAAGCTTCAGCATTGTCATCTCCACTCCACGCTTTTCTATTTTAACTGTCCTTCAAGCACCTCTGCTGCCTTTGCAAGGGCCTTTTCGATACCGGAGGGATCCTTGCCGCCTGCCTGTGCCATATTGGGGCGTCCGCCTCCGCCGCCTCCCACAAGGGATGCGATCTCCTTTATGAGATTTCCTGCATGGGCGCCCTTTGCCATGGCCCCGTCAGTTGCGGAAACCACGACATTCACCTTGCCGTCATTTTCCGAAAGAAGGACCACAACACCCTCACCAAGCTTTGCCTTGAGATTGTCCGAAAGCTCGCGAAGCCCGTTCATATCAACACCCTTTACGGATGTCGCAAGAAGCTTCACGCCATTTACTTCTTGAACGCTGTCCATCACATCTGCAACGGCTTCATTTGCGGCCTTTGACTTCAGGGATTCGTTTTCAGACTTCAGTGCCTTTATCTCCTCCTGAAGCTTTCCTATCCTTTCAACGAGGGCCTCAGGCGTGGTCTTTGCAGCCTTTGCCGCATCATCAAGCCTTTCCTCTATCTTCCTGTAATATTCAAGCACATTGGAACCGGTAACAGCCTCAATCCTTCTGACTCCCGCTGCTATCCCGCTCTCTGAGAGGATCTTGAAGAATGCGATCTGACCTGTCTTCTTTACATGAGTTCCACCGCAAAGTTCAACAGACCAGTCTCCTACATTTACAACCCGTACGGTATCACCGTACTTTTCTCCGAAGAGAGCCATGGCTCCGGTTGCTTTGGCTTCTTCTATTCCCATAACAGATGTCACAACATCCATATCTTCCGCGATCTTCTCATTGACCGTTTTTTCGGCAGCGGCTATCTGTTCCGCAGTCATAGCCTGTCCGTAACTGAAGTCAAAACGCGTCCTTGTTCCATCCTGATATGAACCCTTCTGATGAGCTCCGTCTCCGAGGATCTCCTGAAGTGCCTTCTGAAGAAGGTGTGTAGCGGTATGGTTTCTGCAGGTTGCATCTCTGTTTGCCTTGTCGACAAGAAGCTCTGCCTTATCGCCTTTGCTTATCGTGCCTTTCATCACTTTGCCTGCATGTCCGATCCTTCCTCCGGGAAGCTTTACGGCTTCGCTTACCTTAAACTCGGCAGATGAGGTCTTTATGATGCCGGTATCACCCTTCTGACCGCCCATAGTTGCATAGAAGGGAGTTTTTGAAGTGATGATCGTACCCTCCTCCCCTTCCGAAAGAGAATCAAGAAGCGATTTCTCTCCGGCAATGGCTGCGATCACTTCCTCATCTTCAAGTGTTTCGTATCCGATGAATTCGCTTGTAAGATTCTCATCAAGTTTATCGTAAACGGCCGAGTCCGTAAGCTTTGCAGAGAAGTTTGCATTTTCTCTTGCCTTAGCCTTCTGACCTTCCATCGCCGCCTTAAATCCGTTCATGTCAACCTTTAGACCTGCTTCCTCTGCAAGCTAGATCGTCAGTTCAACAGGGAAGCCAAATGTATCATAGAGATAAAATGCATCTTTTCCTTCGATCTTTCCTGATCCGTCATTCTTTGCGGCATCAAGGATCTTTTTGTACTCTGCCATACCGTTTTCCAGGGTTGCCTCGAAACGCTTT
>JAFSWJ010000081.1 GCA_017444545.1 Lachnospiraceae bacterium | reverse complement strand
ATGGTGATCCAGCCTATGATATTCTGATTCTTTGTCAAAAGAGCCGAAAACTCCGGCAAAACCTCAGGCTCCCAGTCGACCTCCTCGGCCTCCTTTTCCGGAGCCTCTTCTATCGGTACAACGGTATGATCCGATATGGGAGCCTCGACCCTTTTGGAAAGCTGCTTCACATCATCCTCGGTCCTCTTCATCTGATAATAGTACCAGATGACATATCCAAAGCACGCCAGAGCTATCACTATGCAGATTATCCTAATGATCTTGTTCTTCATGTCATTTTTTTCTGTCTTATATACTATATTTTGGTACGGTTGCAGGTATTGTTTTTCTCGTCAGTTTTTTCGCACCCATAGCGGAACAGAAAATGTATCTACCGTCAAATCTATTGCCAAAATCTCTGGACGGTTGCAGGTTGCTGTTTTTCGACGTTCTTTTTCGCGCCGTAATGATACTTGAAAGTGCTTGAAACACAGGGACGCGAGTACACGGATGTACTCGCGAGGTCGAGTTGAGCTTGGAGCGAATGGAGACCGGTCCCGTGACTTTCCAAAAACTACAGGCACTTTCTTAGTATCATAGGAGCGAAAAACCTAACGAGAAAAACAGCACCTGCAACCTTCAAAAATACAATTATCTAATCATTGCACAGTGAGCAGATATCTGATCATTTAACAGTGAGCAGATCTGCCACTTCCTTGCGCTTGGGCGCCTGGGGCTCCTCTGCGGGATGTCCCAAAGCTATGAGTGATGATACCGACTGTCCCTCGGGAACACCCAGGATATCGATCACCTTTTTCTCGTCATAGATTCCCATGATGACAGTCCCGAGTCCCGCTTCATGAGCCGCCAGACAGAAGGTTGCGGCACAGATTCCCGCATCAAAGGACTGCCAGTGATTCTCCTTTGAGGTGGAAAAAGAACCGTCCCTTTCATAGCCTGCTCTCTTGTCAACGGTGGTCTCAACGATGAGGACCGGCGCACCGTTTATGATATTTTTGTTGCCCTCAAAGCCCATTACTGCCTCATCTGCTATCTTTGACTTCAGGGCTTCATCCGTCACCGCGATATACCTGACAGACTGTGAATTCTTCCATGTAGGCGAAAATCTTGCCAGATCAACAAGCTTTTCGATATCAGCCTGAGCAACCTTTTCAGTGGTAAACCTCCTGACACTTCTTCTGCCTTTGATACACTCCAATACATCCATTTTTGACACCTCCTTATTTACAAACCAGATTGATTATCTTTCCGGGTACATATATTTCCTTTATTATCTGACCTGTGATCTTTCCTTCAACAGCCTTCTTTCCGGCCTCTATCGCTTCCTCTTTTGAAGCATTCACCGAAATATTTACCGTAGCCTTGAGCTTTCCGTTTACCTGGACTGCTATCTCCTTTGTATCCTCCTTCATGGCCTCCTTGTCAGCCTCGGGCCATTTCTGGGCAAAGACGGAATCCTCATGACCCAGATCCTTCCAGAGTTCCTCTGCGATATGAGGTGCAAAGGGAGCCAGAAGGATGGTATAGGTTTCTATGGTCTCCCTGTCAACTCCTCCGTTTCTTGAAAGCTCGCCAAGCTTGTTGTTGAACTCCATGAAGCCTGACACGACTGTATTGAGGGAAAATGCATCAAGCCTTGTGGTTATGGTATGGATGAGCTGATGGCGGATCCTTGTAAGCTCCGGTGTAGGTTCGATAAACTTATCAAGATTACCCTGTACCATATTCCAGAACTTTGAAAGGAATCTGTATACTCCGTCGATACCCCTGTCATCCCATTCAGAATCAAGCTCGGGCGGTCCCACAAAAAGTTCATAGAGCCTCAACGAATCACAGCCATAGTCACGCACCAGATCGTCGGGTGAGATCACATTTCCCATGGATTTGCTCATCTTCACTCCGTTCTTTCCGGTAACCATACCCTGGTTAAAAAGCTTTGTGAAGGGCTCGTCAAAATCCACCACTCCTATATCATGCAGGAATTTTGTGTAGAACCTTGAATAGAGAAGGTGAAGCACGGCATGCTCCACACCGCCGATATACATATCAACAGGAAGATACTTGTCAGCCTTTTCCCTGTTGACAAGCTCGTTGTCGTTTTTATTATCCACATAGCGCAGGAAATACCAGGATGATCCTGCCCACTGGGGCATGGTATTGGTCTCTCTCTTTGCATCTTTGCCGCACTTCGGGCACTTGCAGTTTACCCAGGAGTCGATGGCGGCAAGAGGGGACTCTCCCGTTCCGGTAGGCTCGTATTTTTCAACATCGGGCAGTGTCAGAGGCAGTTCCTCCTCAGGTACAGGAACATTGCCGCAGTCCGGACAGTGAACGATGGGAATGGGCTCGCCCCAGTAACGCTGTCTTGAGAACACCCAGTCGCGGAGCTTGAAATTCTTTTTGGCTCTTCCTATGCCCATCTTTTCAACGATATGGGGAGCCTCTTTTTTGAGAACCGCACTTTCCATGCCGTTCCAGTCACCCGAATTGATCATGGTGCCGGCAGCCTCGGTATAGGCCTCCTCCATGTTTTCTATCTCTTTTCCATCCTTTGCTATAACCTGGATGATGGGAATATCAAACTTCTTTGCAAACTCAAAGTCCCTGTCGTCATGGGCGGGAACGCACATGATGGCTCCCGTACCGTAATCTGCAAGGACATAATCCGAAAGCCAGATGGGAATCTTTGCATTATTCAACGGATTAACGGCATAGGTTCCCGTGAACACACCGGTCTTTTCCTTGTTTTGAAGCCTGTCCACATTTGATTTGTTGGCTGCATCCGAAATATACTTTTCAACCGCCGCTCTTGTTTCATCTGTTGCAAGCGATGCGGCAAGGGGATGCTCGGGTGCAAGCACCATGAAGGTAGCACCGTAGAGTGTATCGGGCCTTGTGGTATATACGGTGATCTTTTCATCTCTTCCGTCTAACGGAAAATCCACCTCGGCGCCATAGGAGCGGCCAATCCACTCGGTCTGCATCTTTTTGACCTTTTCGGGCCAGTCAAGCCTGTCAAGATCATCGAGGAGCCTGTCACCGTATTCCGTGATCTTTAACATCCACTGCTTGAGGTTCTTTTTTGTGACCTCACTGTGACATCTTTCACATTTGCCGTCCACGACCTCCTCATTTGCAAGTCCGGTCTTGCAGGAAGGACACCAGTTGATGGGCATCTCCTTTTCATAGGCCAGACCCTTTTT
>JAFSWJ010000080.1 GCA_017444545.1 Lachnospiraceae bacterium | reverse complement strand
TTTGCGAGGTTAGCACCGCTGCGTGAAGCAAAATATGCCCTTTGGCATATTTTGAATGCCGTTTAGATGCGCCTGGCGCATCTGGCATGGTAAGAGCGGAAGCGTCCCCGAAGTAACTCATGTTCGAACGAAGGGGATACATTGGAGAATTCATCCGAGCGCGAGTCGATATCATGTTCACTTCGATGCCATGTGTATGCTTCGAATATACATATCGAAAATATCTCGTTGACAAAAGCAGAAACGGTCTGTATAATCGTTAAGTGCGTGTTTGAAAGATTGTACCGGAAAACCCGGCTTTACTTATAAGGAGGTGTGAAAGATGTCGATCTGCCCGAAGAACAAATCTTCAAAGGGACACAGAGATCAGAGGAGAGCCAACTGGAAGATGGATACCATGAATCTCGTAAACTGCCCCAAATGCGGAAGCCTGATGCTTCCCCACAGAGTCTGCAAGAACTGCGGAACCTACAACAAAAAAGAGATCGTATCAGTTGACTGATGATACAAAAAAGTACGGACAGCCGATTAGGCTGTCCGTTTTTTACGCAAAAACAGCAGATCTCCCAGGTCTGCCGTTATGATCCGTCACCCTGATCCGTCCCCTCATCCGGCAGCAGAAAATGCCTGGTGCATCCGAAATGAGCCTTGTAGACCTTTTGCCACACCGCCCAGATGTATTTCCTTGAGATGAAGGGCCTGTCGATCTTTTTCATATCCTGCAGAGCCGAGACCTCCGTATACAATTGTTTTGTAAAATCCGAATCAAATCTGATATTCCTGTTCATAATATAAACAGTTTACAATCTTAACGGTCTGATTTCAAGGAATCAGGTAAATATATGCGTTGATTTTTTCAGGCTTGTATTGTAAAGTAACTAATTGGAGTCGTAGAGCGTTTTTATTATGTGAGGGAGAAATGTCTGAAATGGTCAACGTGGCTCTCGATGCCATGGGAGGTGACAACGCACCGGGTGAGGTGATAGCCGGTGCCGTTGATGCGGTCGGAAAAAGAGACAATATAACCGTTCACCTCGTCGGCGATCATGACGCCATACAGAATGAATTAAAGAAATACAGCTATCCGGAGGGAAGGATAAAGCAGGTGGATTCCACCGAGGTCATAGAGACCGGAGAACCTCCCGTGATGGCTATCCGTACAAAGAAGGATTCATCCATTGTCGTGGGACTGAACCTGGTCCGGGCAAAGGAGTGCGATGCCTTCATCAGCGCAGGGAGCTCCGGAGCAGTGCTGGTCGGAGGACAGCTCATAGTCGGCAGGATCCGCGGAGTTGAAAGACCGCCCCTTGCTCCCGTCATACCCACAAAAAAGGGCGTATCCCTGCTTGTGGACTGCGGAGCCAATGTGGATGCCAGACCTTCCCATATGCTCCAGTTTGCAAAGATGGGTTCCATATATATGGAATATGTTATGGGAGTCAAAAATCCCAAGGTGTCGATCCTCAACATCGGAGCCGAGGAGGAAAAGGGCAACGCTCTCGTCAAGGAGACCTATCCCATGCTGAAGACCTGCCCCGACATCAATTTCGGAGGTTCCATAGAAGCAAGGGATATTGCAGAGGGAGAGGCTGACGTCATAGTCTGTGAGGCCTTTGCCGGCAATGTGGCATTGAAGATGTACGAGGGAGTCGGAAATGTGCTGCTTTCAGAGATGAAGGGAGCCATGATGGCGACACCGCTTACAAAGATAGGTGCCCTTTTGATAAAGAAATCCCTGAAGGAGACACTGAAGCGCTTCGACGCCACGGAATACGGCGGAGCGCCGCTTTTGGGACTGAACGGGCTGGTTGTAAAGACCCACGGAAATGCGAAGAGAAAAGAAGTGTCAAATTCGATCATCCAGTGCATTTCGTTCAAGGAAGAAAAGATAAACGACAGAATAAAAGAAAAATTAGATATATAATTCAGGAGGAGAAATAATGGAATTTGAAAAGCTTAAAACGATCATAGCTGAGGTTCTGAATGTCGACAAGGACGAGATCACACTGGAAACAACCTTTACGGATGATTTGGGGGCGGACAGCCTGGATGTGTTTCAGATCATCATGGGTATCGAGCAGGAGTTTGAGATAGTGATCGATACCGAGGAAGTGGAAAAGATCGTTACGGTCGGAGATGCGGTCAGCAAAATAAAAGCGGCAAGAGATAAATAAAACATAAAAGGTTTTCATTTGAGCCGGGTAAAAGCCCGGCTCTTGTGTTGGTGAACGGATGAATGACAGATATCCCATAGAAAAACTGGAAGAATCCATAGGATGGCAGTTCAGGGAAAAGGAATACCTTCTTGCGGCCATCACCCATGCTTCCTATATGAATGAAAGGGTGATGAACAAAAAGGAGGATTATGAGAGGCAGGAGTTTCTGGGAGATGCGATCCTGGAATTCCTGGTCAGCGAGTACTTTTTCCATAACTATGAGGACATGGATGAGGGACGCCTCACAAAGCTTCGTGCCAGTCTTGTATGTGAACCCTCACTTGCCGTGTGCGCAAAGGAACTGGAGCTTTCCGAGTATATCCGTATGGGAAAGGGAGATGACATGCAGGGCAGCCGTTACAGGGACTCCATCGTATCGGACGTATTTGAAGCCCTCATCGGAGCACTGTATCTGGACGGCGGAATGGAGGCTGCAAGACCCTTTGTTGAGAGATTTGTCCTCAAAGATCATGAAAAAAAGATCGCCTTTACGGACAGCAAATCCACGCTCCAGAACCATGTCCAGAAAAACGGGATGACACTTGAATACAGGCTGGTGGGCCAGACAGGGCCCGATCATGACAGGATATATGAGATGGCGGCCGTGATAAACGGAAAAGAGGCGGCAAGAGGAAAGGGACATACGAAAAAGGCTGCCGAGCAGCAGGCTGCATTTGCGGCATATGAAAAGATAAAGGACGGAAAATAGATGTATCTGAAAAGCATTGAAATACATGGATTCAAATCATTTGCAGACAGGATCAAGCTGGACTTCCTGAACGGTATCACCGGCATCGTGGGTCCCAACGGTTCGGGAAAGAGCAATGTTGCCGATGCCGTGCGATGGGTTCTGGGTGAACAGAGTGCCAGACAGCTGAGAGGCTCATCGATGCAGGATGTCATCTTTTCGGGAACCGAGATCAGGAAACCCATGGGCTACGCCTATGTGGCCATAAGCATAGACAACTCCGACAGGGCTCTTTCGGCTGATTTTGATGAAGTGACCGTGACCAGGAGGGTGTACAGATCCGGAGAGAGCGATTATCTCATAAACGGAAATGAGTGCAGACTCAAGGACATAAATGAGCTTTTTTATGATACAGGTATCGGAAAAGAAGGCTATTCCATCATAGGACAGGGTCAGATCGACAAGATCCTCTCCGGACGTCCCGAGGACAGGAGAGAGCTTTTTGACGAGGCCGCAGGTATAGTGAAGTTCAAAAAGAGGAAGGATACCGCCATCAAGCGTCTTGAATCCGAAAAGAACAACCTCGTCAGGGTAAACGATATCCTGTCCGAGGTTGAAAGACAGGTGGGACCTCTTGAAAAGCAGTCCGAGGCGGCAAAGGAATACCTGAAGAAAAAGGAAGAATTAAAGACCCTCGATGCCAATGTCTTTGTGCTTGAATCAAAGAGATACGAGGAGCAGATAAAGGAACTTGATGAAAAATACGCCATCGTGGAAAAGGATTCCGCTGATGTCGATTCGCAGATGGAGCAGAGCAGGGTCCGCTATGATGAGATGGGAAAAGATATTGCATCCCTCGAGGAACTCATATCGGACATGAGAAATGAACTTTCAAATTCCTCGGTCCAGAAGGGAAAGATAGATGCCCAGATCCAGGTGCTCAAGGAACAGATAAACTCCATCCATAATTCAGACAAAAGCTTTGCGGACAGGATCAAGGCCGTACAGAAAAGCATCGAAGACCACGACAGGGATCTCCTGGTGCTAAAAAAGACCAGGGACGATATCGAAGGAAAACTTCGGGAGATCGAAGGCTCCGGTTCGGGTAATAAAACCGCTTTAGAGGAATATGACAAAAAGATAGCACAGCTGAACGAAAAGATAGCCGAAAATAAGCAGCTTGTGGTCGATACCATTGAGGCCAGGGGCGAGATAAAAGGAAATCTTGAAAGATTAAGGACGATAGAGGAGCAGACCGGACTCAAAAAGGCAGAGCTCAATTCAAGGCTTCTCAAAACAAAGAGCGACGAGGAATCACAAAACGAGACCATAAGCGCCTTTGAAAAAGAACTTGAAAGCTTAAGCGGATCCATCAGAGAGATCGATGAAGAGATAGCATCGGTAAATGCAAAGACCGGAGATGTCAAAAAGATCCTTGAAGAAGCTGATATGAAGGAAAGACAGCTTGACGGTCTGTACAGGGAGAACAAGACAAAGCTTGAGACACTGAGGAATATCGCGGAAAGATATGAGGGCTACGGAAACGCGGTCCGTGTCGTCATGGGACAAAAGTCGTCTGTTCCCGGGATAAACGGCGTGGTCGCCGATATCATAAAGGTCGAGGATAAATATGAAAATGCCATAGAAACTGCTCTGGGCGCAAATATGCAAAACGTCGTGGTAAAGGATGAGCAGACGGCCAAGAAGCTCATAGGGTATCTGAAGAGTGAAAAAGCAGGCAGAGTGACCTTCCTGCCCTTAAATTCGATACAAAAAAGAGATTTCAATGCCCCGGAGGCCTTAAACAGGCCCGGAGTCATAGGCATGGCCGATACCCTGGTAAATGTTGAAAAGCAGTATGTGAAGGTTGCACAGAACCTTTTGGGCAACTTCATAGTAGTTGATGATATAGACAATGCCATAAAGCTTGCGGCAGAGTTCCGCTATACCTTGAGGATAGTGACTCTTGCGGGAGAGGCACTGAACCCGGGAGGATCCATATCCGGAGGATCCTTCAGGAACAGGAGCAATTTCCTGGGGCGAAAGAGGGAGATAGAGCAGCTTGAGGCCGCGGGAAAGGAACTTTTGCGGGAAAAGGACAAGGTGCTTGCCCTCATAGAGGAAAACCGGGATCTGAGGGGACAGCTTCGGACAAGGGCGGAGGAGCTGACCGAAAAGATGCAGAATGAGCAGATAAAGCTCAATACGGTAAAGATCAATCTCGATGCCGCAAATGAGAAAAAGCAGGATGCCTTAAGCGGGTCCTACGGTATCTCAAAAGAGGGGGCAGAGCTTGAAAAGCAGCTGCAGGAGATAGCCGAAAGCAGAAAGGAATATGAAGAGGCGCTTTTATTATCCGAAAAAACGGAAAAAGAGGCGGATGAAGCAGCCATAATGCTTTCAGCCGAGCTTGAAAAGCTTGAAAACGAGAGTACGGAGCTTCGCAGGTCGGTTAACGATCTGACCATGAAGAGCGCACAGTTTACACAGCAGCTCGGATTTTCAAAGGAGAACATCGATCGTGTCGAGGGCGAAAAGCTGAGGCTTTCCGAAGAGCTTTCCGCCATCGAGGCAAACATGGAAAAAAATGCCGGTGATATCAGGCTCAAGGACGAACAGATCAAGGAACTCACCCTGACTCTTGAAACCGCGGATGATGTAAATGACAAAAAGAGTGAGGAACTGAAGGAAAAGGAAAAGGAAACAGAGGAACTTACAAAGGTCCAGCAAAAGCTGTTTTTTGAAAGGGATGAGATCGCTTCAAAGAAGCTGGGTCTCGACAAGGAAAAATACAGGCTCGAATCCCTGAAGGAAAAGGCTTCGGC
>JAFSWJ010000079.1 GCA_017444545.1 Lachnospiraceae bacterium | reverse complement strand
GCAACGTTTCTCGGGTACTGGTCAAAGGGCCTGTTTTTGGGCAGCTCGATGACCTGCACATCACCTATCATGGACAGCGTGGGAACCTCGGCATAACGGTCGATGACGGCAGATTCCAGCACCGGGATAAACACCATGTCGGAGTTTTCCACCGGCGCGTACCCGTAGTTTGAGCCGTCAAAGCCGATGCCGTTCTCCATGGTGCTCTCCGTCAGCCTCTCGGCCGGTATGGAAAGATGCCTCCATCTTCCGTCAACATCGGTCAGCTTGAAATCCACGATGCTGATGTCATTTTCCCTGATAAAATCCTTGATCTCCTTCAAAGTCTTTGCCATTGAACAGCTCCTTTCAATTTTTGTCACAGGGGACGGTTCTCTGTTACACCTGTATTCATCAGCGTTTCACGGGAAAGCGGTCCGTCTGCGAAACAGAGAACCGTCCCCCTGTTACACTACACATATATAATACGAAATTCGCAGGATGGTGGCAACAAAAACCATCCTGCGATATTGCCATTTTCAGCGAAGGGAATATAATCAAGGCATGATTACAAAAAAGCTCTATGACGAAGCTCCTTACGACAGGGAGTTTCGCGCTGCGATAAAGGATGTCGTAAAAACAAAAAACGGAAAGACCGGTCTGATCCTTGATCAGACCCTCTTTTTCCCGGAGGAAGGCGGTCAGAGCTGTGACAAAGGAACCCTCGGCGGATTTGAGATAACGCATGTTTCGATCGATGAAGATGTGATCATCCACGAGCTGCAGGCTCCTGCGGATGCTTTTTCAACGGGTGATCAGATAAACGGTGTCATCGACTGGGACCACCGGTTTTCAAACATGCAGAACCACACCGGCGAGCACATCCTCTCCGGTATCCTTCACAGAGACTACTCTTCGGAAAATATGGGCTTCCATCTTTCCGACAACATCGTAACCCTCGATACCACAAAGGTTCTGACACCGGGGCAGCTTTCGGAACTTGAAAAAAAGGCCAACGAAGTCATCTACGCCAACCTTCCCGTTCTGTGCAGGTATTATACGAAGGATGAGCTTGATCACATGGAATACCGCAGCAAGCTTGATTTTGAAGAAAGCGCGCGTCTCGTCGTGATACCCGGCGTCGACATCTGTGCATGCTGCGCACCGCATGTGAAACACACCGGCGAGATCGGTCTTATTAAGATAATAAAAGCGATCAACTACAAGGGCGGGATGCGTTTTTCGATCCTTTCCGGCAGGCGGGCGTACGAATACATCTGTGCAGAATGCAGCAGAATGGACGATCTGACACATCTCCTTTCGGAAAAGAGGGAAAACCTGATATCTGCGGTAGAACGTCTCCTTGAAAAGACCGAAAGCTACAGGCTTGAAAAGATCGAAAATGCAAAGAGGATGCTTGACGGAGAGATGGAAAAGATCGATGATTCCGCAGAGGATGCGGTGATCTTTGTGGAGGAAGTAAACGATATCACCCAGCGCAATGCCGTCAACGACCTGGCCTCAAAGCACAGTGGCATCTGCGGGGTGTTTTCAGGAAATGATAATGACGGATATAAATTCATCATCTCAATGCCCGGCGGGGACGCCAGGGAAGCGTCAGATCTCCTCAGGGAAAAACTGCACGCAAAGGGCGGCGGCTCAAAGGACATGGTCCAGGGCAGCGTGAACGCCGCAAAGGATGTGATCATCGAAGCCTTAAATGGTCGAAGATAACACATGTGTGGGACAGGGGACGTTTCTCTGTCCCATTTTTATGT
>JAFSWJ010000078.1 GCA_017444545.1 Lachnospiraceae bacterium | reverse complement strand
CAGCTTCAGATCAAAGAAACCGTGCTTTGCAAACCCCTCAAGCATATGGTCAAAGAAACCGATGCCCGTGTCGATCTCGCTTTTTCCGGTACCGTCAAGCTCCAGGCTTACCCTGATATCGGTCTCCTTTGTCTTTCTTTCGACTTCTCCAGTCCTTCCCATAATAAAACCTCCGTGTGATCACCTTTCAAATCTGACAGCAATCGAATTGGCATGAGCGGTCAGCTGTTCTGCTTTTGCAAATTCCTCTATCTTTTCATGCACCTCAAAAAGCGCATCCTTCGAATATGATATCACAGATGACTTCTTTATGAAATCATCAACGCCCAGAGGCGAGAAAAATCTTGCCGTACCGTTTGTAGGCAGTACATGATCGGGACCGGCAAAATAGTCGCCCAAAGGCTCCGATGAATAGGGTCCTATAAAGATGGCCCCGGCATTTCTGATCCTTGTCATATCTGTCCAGGGATCTTTGGTCATTATCTCCAGATGCTCTGGAGCGATGAGGTCTGTGACCTCGCATGCCTCCTTCATATTTTCGGCGACAAGGATGAAGCCGAAGTTATCAAGTGACTTTTCTATGATATCCCGCCTTGAAAGCTTTGGCAAAAAGGTCTCTATCTCTTTTGCAACAGCCTCTGCCAGTTTTTCGGATGTGGTCACAAGGATGGCGGATGCCATCTCATCATGCTCTGCCTGGCTTAAAAGATCTGCAGCCACAAACCTTGGATCGGCACTTTCATCGGCAAGAACCATGATCTCCGAGGGCCCTGCCACGGAATCGATGCTCACATGGCCGTAAACGGCCTTTTTTGCAAGTGCTACAAAGATGTTGCCGGGTCCGACTATCTTGTCAACCTTTTCTAAGGTCTGCGTACCGTAGGCAAAGGCAGCTATTGCCTGTGCGCCGCCGGTCTTGTAGATCTTTTTCACACCGGTCAGATAAGCCGCTGCAAGCACATGGGGGTTTACCTTTCCGTCCTTTCCCGCAGGTGTACAGATGGAGATCTCATCGACCCCGGCCACCAGTGCAGGTGTGATGTTCATGAGAACCGTCGAAGGATATACTGCCTTTCCTCCGGGCACATAAACGCCGACCCTTTCAAGCGGAGTGATCCTCTGTCCCAGGATGATGCCCTTTTCATCTGTTGAAAAGAAGCTCTGCCGCACCTGCTTTTCATGATACTTTTTGATATTGAGGAAAGAATCCTGCATGATATCTACGAGTTTATCGGGAACGCTGCGTATCCCATCTTCTATCTCGGCTTCCGTTACGACAAAATTTGAAGCATCGATATCGCAGCCGTCAAATTTCTTTGCCAGCTCAAAGAGTGCGTCATCTCCTCTTGTTCTCACATCCTCTATTATCTTTTCCACGGTCTTTTCAAAAGAACCGTAATCATTGGTGCTCCTTTTTAAGAGCTTTGAAAGGATGTCCTTCTTGTTTTCTTTGTTAAGAATTACAGTTTTCATTTATTATCCTCTTTTCCACATGTCAATCAGGGGACGGTTCTCTGATTGATTCCAGTTCAGTTATCAATCAGAGAACCGTCCCCTGATTGATTTATCTCAAAGCATTTATTATTTCCCTGATGCGTCCGGCTTCAAGGCGCATGGATACCGGGTTTACCACCATTCTGGCAGACAGGGGCATGACCTCTTCAAGCACCTGAAGGCCGTTCTCCTTTAAGGTGGAGCCGGTTTCCACTATGTCGCAGATCACATCGGAAAGTCCCACTATGGGAGCAAGCTCGATGGAGCCGTTGAGCTTTATGATATCCACGGTCTGAAGCTTGCGGTTCTGGAAATATTCACGTGTGATCTTTGGATACTTTGTCGCCACCCTGATCATCTCATGGTGGGCAAGAAGCTCTTTTGCCTCCTCAAAGCCGCAGATGCACATCCTGCATTTTCCGAAACCAAGGTCTGAAACCTCATAGATCTTTCTGTCCTCTTCAATGATGGTATCCTTTCCAACAACACCGATATCGGCAGCGCCGTATTCCACATAGGTGGGAACATCCGGCCCCTTTGCAAGAAAGAACTTCAGCTTCTTTTCCTCATTTACAAAGATGAGCTTTCTGGTATCCTTGTCACGCATCTCCTCACAGGAGATACCGATCTTTTCAAGGAGATCCAGGGTCTTCATTGCAAGCCTTCCCTTTGTCAGCGCAAAGGTCAGATAATGCTCTTTTCCGGAAGCTCCCTTTTGTTTTTCAAGTGAATTCAGTACTTCATCCAGAGAAAGGGTGAGTCCTATGGCGGGACAGTCCTTTCCAAAGCTGCCCAAAAGGTCATCATATCTGCCGCCTTTTATGACGGCATCTCCTGCTGAAGGCACATAGGCCCTGAAGATGATGCCTGTATAATAGTTGTATTTTGAAAGCATTCCCAGATCAAAGGTCACATTGTCGGCTATGCCAAAGTCTTTGATCAGGCTGTAAACCTCTTCCAGTCTTTTTACGGCCTTTTTTGCCCTGTCGCCGAAAGCCTTCTGTCCCGCCCTTTCAAGGATTGAGACATCACCGAAGAATTCAATGCATTCCGATATGGATTCCTTTATGGCGGTGTCACAGGATACGGTATCAAGGATTTCCCTTGCGGCGGTGGTGTTTTTGTTTGATATGGCTTCGCGAAGATCCATCTCGGTCTGTCCGGTTATGCCTGCCTCGTTGCAAAGTCCCTTGAAAAACTCGGCATTTCCTATGCAGATCATATATCCGGAAAAGCCTGCCTTTGAAAGAAGGTTTGATGAGAGGCGTATCATCTCCGCATCGGCTTTGACCGAAGCGTCCCCCATATATTCGGCTCCGATCTCCGATCTTTCCTTTAATCTTCCCTTGTAGGTTCCGTTGTCGGAAAATACATTTCCCATATAGGAAAGCTTAACCGGCCCGTTGCCGTCAAGGAAGTACTTGGCCGCAGCCCTTGCGACCCCCGGAGTGAAATCGGGACGCAGCACCAGAGTGTTGTTGTCGCTGTCAAAGAATTTATAAAGCTCATTTGACGGCGTTGTCCCTATCTCGTTTGCAAAGATATCAAAATACTCAAAGGAAGGGGTATTTATATCCCTGTAGCCAAATTCCTTTAATACATCATGAAGCTCTATCTGAAGCTTAAGTTTCCTTTCAAGATCATCTCCGTATGAATCCCGCACTCCTTCGGGGGTATGCAAAAGTTTGCTGTTCAAACCATCATCTCCTTTTTAATTATTTTCCCGTTCATCCAGATCCTTTTGGATCAGGTCCAGATACGGGATCAGTATGCCGGGCTTCGGGGTTATGACATAGCTTTCATCCAGCTCATCAAACCGGAAGCTTTTCCTGCCGCCCTTTTCCATCCTCTCCCAGAACACATCAAGTGCCCTGAAGGTCAGATAATACATTATATCCTTTGAGGTATAATAAATCAAAACAAATGAGACTCCGCCCTGTCTCTCAAACTCTCTCATGAAAAAGACCTGGTGTTCATGGATGTTTGAAAGAGCAAAGGTATCCACGGCACATTCCTTTGCATCAAAGCATACGGGGATCCCCTGCACCGCCCCGATATAATCCACGGTGCTCTGCTGCTCAAAATAGGCAAGGGTTATCTGTCTGGAATCCTTGTCAAACCTCACAGGGGTTATGGGGGTGGGTATCTTTTGGATCAGAGCCAGATGGGATGCTTCATATTTTTCATTTGTGCGGTTTACCAGCTCCTCAAGGGAGGAGCCCCGCAGACCGCGTGAATTCCATGTCGCCATTATAATACCTGATTAATATTTTGGGTGGGCTGAAAAGATGTGTGCGCGCTCGTCAAAAAACCTTTCAACCCAAAGAATTTCTTTCAGGCGCGAGCAGGTCAATAGTTACCCTTTGTTTTCTATTATGTAATTTCTAATGTCGTAAGGCAATGGAGCTTCAAAGGTCCGTCCGTCCAGGATGTCCGGCGGAAATACGATCCGTACGGCATGCAGAAGGTGACGTTTTGCCATGCCCTTTTTTGCGCCGTATTTCAGATCCCCCACTATGGGGTGCCCGAGATGGGAAAGGCTTGCCCTGATCTGGTGCGGCTTTCCGGTTACAATTTCTGCCTCAAGGAGGGTCGCATCTTCGGTTGTTTTTATTATGGTGAAGATGGTTTCGACCGGATCATACCCGGGCTTTTCGGTGTCCGAGATCCTTGAGATGTTTTTTGATTCGTCTTTTCTAAGCCACAGCTTTGCCGGACCCTCTTTTTCAAATCTGCCCTCACAGACTGCCAGGTAGTATTTTTTCAGTTGTCTGTCCCGTATTGCTGCCGTAAGAGTCTGGAGGCCTTTTGATGAAAGACCGCAAAGGATGAGTCCTGAGGTGTTCCTGTCAAGCCTGTTGCAGACCGACGGAGTAAAGGCTCCGTCAGGTTTGGAATATGAAAGCAGTCTGTCGTTTACGCTGACTGCGCCTGAACTGTCGGACTGGGAAAGCTCTCCCGCTTCTTTGTTGTATATGAGGATGTCCTCATCCTCATATATGATCCGCTCCTTTTCAAGAGGCTTTGCGTCGGAAACCGTCTTTTGGCTTCCGTGAAATTTTGCAAAGGTTCCGTCGGAAAGGAAAAATGAAACCCTGTCTCCTGCTTTCAGGATCTCGTTGCCGCCGGCTTTTTTTGAATTGAGCTCTATGTTTTTGTTTCGAAGAAATTTGCGGATCATCCCCTGGCCGGCCCCGGGCAGGAGTCTGAATGAATATTTCAGGAGGGTCATCCCCTCTTCTTTTTCCGAGATGATATAATCCTTCATGCTTTACAGTGAAAGGTTTCCGAGAAGTCCTTCGATACCGGACGTTTTTTGGGGATCACCTGCTGTCTTTTTTGAGATCCCGGAAAGCCTTGTCAGAAATTTTTCTTTTGAGGTAAAGATTTTTATTACAACATCCGCATACCCGTTTTTGTCAAACATATCT
>JAFSWJ010000077.1 GCA_017444545.1 Lachnospiraceae bacterium | reverse complement strand
GCTGCAGTAGAGGACATTTTCCCTTCGCTGACAGTCGGGGGGACTGTATTTGTTGTTCCGGAGGATGTCAGAAAAGATATATCGATGATGCGTGAATATATCACGCAAAACAGGACAAACGGCGGCTGCTATTCCACCCAGTTCGGACAGCTTCTCGCAATGGATGAGACTCCGCTTGACGTGGATTACTTCGTTTTGGGCGGTGAGGCCATGACGCAGGTCCCCAATGTCAGGGGCAGGATAATAAACACCTACGGACCTACCGAATTCACAGTGGATGCAACCTTTTATGAGGTTGAAAAGGATCATGAATACAGGAATATACCCATCGGCAGACCGCTGTATAACTGCTCGGCCTACATTGTAAACGATAATCTTTCGCTTGTACCGAGGGGAGTTGTGGGTGAGCTCTGCCTTTCGGGTCCCCAGATGGCTGACGGCTACTGGAACCGTCCGGAGCTGACTGCTGAAAAATTTACAGTGTTAAAGACCGGAAACGGGGAAACAGTAAAGGTCTACCGCACAGGTGACCTTGCAAGATGGAACGAGGAGGGCATGCTTGAATATGCAGGACGCATCGATGATCAGGTGAAACTTCGGGGATTTCGGGTTGAGCCGGGCGAGGTGGAGCGCCGTGCCTTGCAGTTTGCAGGAGTGCACGAGGCGGCTGCTTTGGTGCGAAAGGAAACCCTGTGTCTTTATTATACGGCAGACGGTGAGGTTGATGAAAAAGACCTCAGGGATTTCATGGCTTCAAGCCTGGCAGACTACATGGTTCCCGGAGTATTTGTCCGTATGGAGAAAATGCCTCTCACACCGGCCGGCAAGCTGGACCGCAGGGCACTTCCGGAACCGCACATTGAGACTGCCGGAAGAGATCACGTCCCTCCGGAAAATGAGACCGAAAAGAAGCTCTGCAAGGCCTTTGCTGCCGTTTTGGAGATGGATCCCGATACTGTGGGAAGAGATGACGACTTTTTTGATCTGGGCGGTAATTCCATCCGGGGAATGCGACTGGTGCTTCGGGCGGATATCGAAGGGTTTACGACCACCGATCTTTTCAGGCTCCATACCCCGGAAAAGATAGCACGGAAGCTTTTGTCCGGTCAGAGCAGCTTCCTGCCCGAAGAGGAAGAAAGGGCAAGAAAGCTTTCTGTTCCGGCGACCGTCGGTCAGATCAGTATGATAGATTACCAGTTCATACATGCCAAATCCGTAATGTATAACCTCTCCGGACTGTACCGTTTTCCGGCAGACATTGATATAGACAGGCTCAAAGGTGCGATAAAAAAGGCTTTTGGGAATCATCCTGCCCTGCAGACAGAGCTCGAATTTGATAATGATGGAAATATTGTCCAGCGCTATTGTCCCGAGCTTTTGAGTGAGGTCAGCGTTATTGACGTACCTGCCGACCAAAAGGATGAAGCATTGAAAAAACTTGTGCGTCCCTTCAGACTGTTTAAGGATTCGCTGGTGCGTGTTGGTCTGTACCGCTTTGAAGACTGTATCAGGCTTTTTATCGATATGCATCATGTCATTTCAGACGGTTTTTCCTTGCAGGTCCTGCTCAACGATATCGCACAGGCATAT
>JAFSWJ010000076.1 GCA_017444545.1 Lachnospiraceae bacterium | reverse complement strand
TGCCGCAAGGTCACGTATCACGGCCTGAACCTCTCCTGTCATCGCCGGATCGAGAGCGCTTGTGGGCTCATCCATGAGAATGACCTCAGGATCCATGGCAAGGGTGCGGGCTATGGCAACCCTCTGCTTCTGTCCTCCGGAAAGCTCCTCCGGATAATTCATGGCTTTTTTTGAAAGACCCACGAGCTGCAAAAGCTCCATGCCCTTATTATACGCCTCCTGGCGATCCATGCCGAGGAGATCCACCGGAGCCAGCATGATGTTTTCAATCACGCTTAAATGCGGGAAAAGATTGAAGGACTGGAACACCATGCCTACCCTCCTCCTGATCCTTTCTATGTCACATTCCGGATCCGTGATACGCTCATCACCCACCAGGATGTCGCCAAAATCCGGCTTTTCAAGGAGGTTGATGCAGCGCAGCAAAGTGCTCTTGCCCGCGCCCGACGGACCTATAACCGATATCACATCCCCGTCATTTATGGTGACGCTCACATCCTTTAACGGGGTAACATCAGCGAATGATTTTTTCAGATGTTCAATCCTGATCATTTAACTTCACCCCCTTTAAGACGCCTCTCCTCATCCCGGTCTTGGGATCAGACAGGATGAAGATACGGCTTACCGCAAAACCAAAGAGCGCCTCTAGCCCGAAATAAATGACCGCAATTGCTATGAGCGGAAAGAATGCTTCATAGGTCCTGGACCTTACGATGTCTCCGATCTTTGTCAGATCCTGCACCGCTATGTACCCCACGATGGCAGTGGCCTTTATGAGTGATACCGTCTCGGCGCGATAGGAATCCATCACATGTGGAAGCGCCTGGGGCAGTATTATCCTGAAAAAAGTCCGGTTCACGGAATACCCGAGGGCGTAGGCCGCCTCATACTGTCCTTTGTCGACAGCACCCACTCCGACCTTCAAAAGGCCGTATACCGAAAGTCCGAAGGTCATGGAAAATGCTATGACAGAGACCATCACCCCGCCGATGTCGATCTCCTTGAAAACAATATAATAAAGGATCATCAGCAGGACCACCATGGGCATACCCTGGATGAGCCGGCCGAAGGCTCCTGTCAGGGCATTGGCAATTCTGCCGCCATCCTTGCATAATAAAAACAGCACAAAGCCCAGGACAGTGCCAAAGATCATGGCCAATGCCGTGATGAGGACCGTGACGAGGACCCCCTTCAAAAACATCTTCCACCGGTCCTCCCTGATGTAATTTTTTTCAAAGCTTGTCTTCACCTTTTCAAAAAAAGAAGCTTCTTTATCGTCACCGGAGGACGCCCGTACGATGAGAACAAAGGCTGCGGGATAATACTCCGCAAAATCCATGGTCTCGCGTCTTTCATCCGTCGCGATGATGGAACCGCAGCCAAAAAGCGCCTTTCCCGACTGCACATAGGAAAGCACTGAGGAAAACTCCATGCCGGTAAATTCCACATGCATATCAAGCTCCTTTGCGGCAAGGAGGATGAGCTCGATGTCAAAGCCCGCAAGCTGACCGTCATCTCCCACATAGCTCACGGGCTCGATCGTATCGCAGGCTGCAACCTTCACCGTTCCGTTTTTCCCGGGCCAGTCCTGCTTTGGCAGGATCTTTTTGGCGTCATCCCTTCCCGTCCATTTTTTCCAGGTCTCCTGCACGGTCTTTTCGGGGATACTGTCGATCGCGGCCTGCCATTTATCCCGCTCTTTATCCCCCTTTGCAAAGGCAAACCCGAACACGCCATTATCAAGCTTCTCCGGGAACAGCGCCATATCCGGATTGCGGTTTATGACCAGATCCGCGATGGCATTATTGTTCAAAAACGCATCTATCCTGCCGGAACGCAGAGCCAGCAGCATATCGGAGATATTATTATAATAAGTAAAAGAGCCGACATCGGGAGCCCTGCTCTTTATCAGTTCCTCAAAGGGCGCTCCCGTCAGCATCGCCACACGCTTTCCCGCAAGATCATCATAAGTTCTGATCTCAGGCTGCGATACCCTTGGGGCACGAACCATGATACCGATGTACTCCTCAAAAAGAATATCCGAAAAAACAAGTGCCTCCTCACGTTCCGGAGTCACGTTCAGCTCCGACATGAGACAATCCACTTCTCCTGTGGCAGCCGCCGTGACCAGACCCCCGAAATCATATGTCCGAAACTCAGGATCCGCGCCAAGCCAGGCCGCAAACCGGTACGCCAGTTCTATGTCATATCCGCAAAGCTTTTGATCCTTATAATAACTGAAGGGCGGAACAATGCCCGTAGTCCCGACCCTCAGCCGGATCTTCGGATCTTTGGCCGGCTCGATATGCGGCATCTCCTCTTCCTTTTTTACCACCCAGCGGTCATACATATCATCCAGGGTCCCGTCCTCCTTCTTTTCCCTGATGAAGGTATCAAGCTTCCCCTTCAGATCCTCTATGGAAGTGACCGGGGATATTCCCACGGCTATACGGTTCGCCTCATCCATATTCTCATCCAGGAGCCTCACTCCCTCCAGGCCGTTTTCAACGGCAAGTTCCAGCGAGTCCCTGTCATAGATAAAAGCATCGGCCTTTCCCTGAGCCACTGCCTGATATCCGTCGGTATGGTTCATGTACATGAGCTTTGCTTTTGGAAGCTCCTTTTCCACCACCTGCTCTGCATATCCTCCCTGGCCCACCGCGATCGTGATATCTTCACTGTTCAGCTGTTCCTTTGAAGTGATCTCTTTTTCACCCGAAGCATAAACCTGCTCAGTGCCTGCAAAGACCAGAAAAACAGCCATTATAATGATCCATTTCCTGAAAGTTGTCACCGGGACAGTCCCCCTGTCATCTTTTTTCTCCATTTTACCGACAAACCCGTCCGGTTTCAACACAGTGTATCAGAGGGACGGTTCTCTGTATCAGAGGGACGGTTCTCTGTTACGCTTTTTGTATCAGAGGGACGGTTCTCTGTTACGCTTTCTGTATCAGAGGGACGCTAAACGTCCAGTGCAAAATATGCCCTTTGGCATATTTTGAATGCCGATTAGATGCGCTATGCGCGTCTGGCATCGGTACGTTTGCTCAGCGCCGACTGCAAAAATGTCCGGTGGACATTTTTGAGAGCGGAGACCGGTTCTCTGTTACGTTTTCCGGGTCTGATGGGAAGTTGATTTATGTAAACCATCATCCCCCGAAACCGCCGGATTTTTAAAATCCCGCGGGTCCATCCTTCCCAAATTCCTCATCTGTTCTCCTCTCAACCCCCGACAATGATCATATTTTAAATCCCGTTGGTCCGACGCAGAAGAACAAAGTGCAGATTTTTTTCAGTTGAATTAATAGTTTATGAAAAAGAGATGATCAGCATTCCGACTAAAATAGAAGATGATTATGTGGTATCATATCAGAAAACAGTCAACAACAGAAAAAAGAACAATACCCAAAAAAAATCAATATCAGAATATAGTTCCATTTCAAAAGCAGGAAAAAAAACATGAACATCGTACTACTCGAACCGGAAATACCGGAAAACACCGGAAATATAGGCAGGACCTGCGTTGCAACAAACACAGCTCTTCACCTTATCAGGCCCTTCGGCTTCATCCTCAATGAACGCGGACTGAAGCGGGCAGGCATGGATTATTGGGACAGGCTGTCAATCAATGATTATATTAACTACAATGACTTCATCACAAAAAACAGCAATGCAAGGATCTGGTACGCCACCACCAAAGCCGGACAGACCTACACGGATGTAAAATACGGTCCCGATGATTTCATCATGTTCGGAAAAGAAAGTGCTGGGATTCCGGAGGACATCCTCAAAGAAAACGGGACCCGGTGCATCCGGATCCCGATGTATGGTGACGAACGTTCATTAAATCTTGCAAACTCCGTTGCGGTCATCCTCTATGAAGCCCTTCGCCAGAACGGCTTCCCCGGACTCAATACCAAAGGCAGTCTTCGCGACGGCACCAGCCTGCAAAGCTCCCGTAACACAGAACCGGTCTCCGCTCCGCTTCGGTCGGCGCTGAGCAAACGTCCACTGGACGTTTAGCGCCCCTCTGATACATTATGATGCCTTACCAAGCATATCATGAATATATGTCCGCAAGCCATCCTCCGTATCTATCCCATATTTTTGGTTTATCAGGATATAATAC
>JAFSWJ010000075.1 GCA_017444545.1 Lachnospiraceae bacterium | reverse complement strand
GGATGCTGGCCCGTCGTACGCAAAACTCCGGTACATCCCTCCGCCAGCCTTGCTATCTCGCAGTCACGCCTGAACTCATCTCTTTTTTCAAAATATGTCTTCACATAACCAAAGGCCGTTTTGTCGGCAACCGTGGACATGGTCCCCGCACGGAAGGTATGACCCTTGCCAAATATCTCTTCGGTATACTTGTGCGCCCTCGACTGGTATTCACTTGAAAAATTCAGATCGATATCAGGTTCCTTGTCACCCTTGAAACCAAGGAAGGTCTGGAAGGGTATGTCAAACCCGTACTTGTTCAGCTTTTCTCCGCATTCGGGACACTTCCTGTCTGCCATATCGATACCGCAGGTTCCCTCGAGGATGTACTTTTTCACCTCTTCGGAATCAAAATCGCTGTAATGGCAATTCGGACATACATAGTGGGGAGGAAGTGAATTGACCTCCGTGATACCCGCAAGATAGGCCACAAAGGAGGAGCCAACCGAGCCACGGCTTCCCACCGTGTATCCGTCCTCATTTGATTTCCACACAAGCTTCTGGGCTATGATATAAAGGTCCGCATAGCCGTTTCCGATGATGGAGGTCAGTTCAGTCTCAAGCCTGTCAGTTACAGCCTCGGGAAGCTCATCCCCATAGATGGTATGCGCCTTGTCATAACAGATCTTTCGGAGTATCTCGTCGGAGTTTTCAAGTTTGGGCGAACACTTGTCTGGTCTGACCGGAGATATCTTTTCAACCATATCCGCGATCAGGTTTGTATTCTTTACCACCACCTCATAGGCCTTGTCGGAGCCCAGATAATCAAATTCCTCCAGCATCTCCTCCGTGGTCCGAAGATACAGCGGAGGCTGCTCGTCCGCATCCTCAAACTTCTGGGCATCAAGGATGATCCTGCGGTAGAACTCATCCTCCGGCTCGGTGAAATGGACATCACCCGTGGCACACACAGGCTTGCCCAGTTTTTCTCCAAGCTCCACTATCTTCCTGTTGATATCCTGCAGGTCTTCGATGCTGTTTATATTATTTTCCCTGCTGTTTCCCAAAAGGAATGCATTGTTCCCCACAGGCTGTATCTCAAGATAATCATAGAAAGATGCGATGGAGGCGATCTCCTCTTCGCTTTTGCCGTCAAGTATCGCCTCAAACAGCTCGCCCTGGGCACAGGCGGATCCGATGATCAGTCCTTCCCTGTGCTTTATGAGCTCGCTTCTGGGGATCTTGGGCTTTTGATGGAAATACTGCAGATAGGACATGGAGACCAGTCTGTAGAGATTGACCCTTCCCGTTTCATTTTTTGCAAGCAGTATCACATGGAAGGGGCGCAGCTTTTTCACGGACTCTTCCGGAAGCTTCAGCTTTTCGTCTATCTGCGAAAGGTCCTCTATTCCCTTTTCCTTCATCATTTCGGCAAACTTCAAAAAGATCCCTGCCGTACAGCCTGCATCATCACAGGCTCTGTGATGGTTTTCAAGCTCGATGCCAAGCTCCTTTGCAGTATTGTCGAGCTTGTGATGGGAAAGCTTCGGCAAAAGCATCCTTGAAAGCACCAGAGTATCCGTATATACCCTGTCAAAGGCCAGCCCCAGCCGCTTTGCATTTGCGGCGATGAAGCCCACATCAAAGGAAGCGTTGTGTCCCACAAGGGGCGCATTTCTCGTAAATTCAAGGAACCTCGGCAAAACCTCTTCGATGGTGCCCGCATCCTTTACCATACGGTCATTGATACCGGTGAGCTTTTCTATCCTGAAGGGGATGGGGATCTTTGGATTGACGAATTCATCAAAGGTCTCGACCACCTTTCCGTCCTGGACCAGCACGGCACCGATCTCTATGATCCGGTCTTTTTCAGCCGAAAAGCCTGTCGTCTCTATATCAAAAACACAAAAGGTATCGTCAAGCTTTATCAGGGACTCCTCAGGTTCCCCCGTTTTTTTCACCGCAATGGAATTGTCCTCAACCAGATATCCTTCCATGCCGTATATGAACTTGAAATCCTCCGGCAGTGGCTGTTTGAGCTTCCCGAGGAATTTTCCGTTTATGGTGGTCGGAAAGGCCTGGACCGTTCCGTGATCCGTGATGGCAAGACTCTTCCAGCCCCAGCGCACGGCGTTGTTTGTCAGATCCTTCAGTTCACTGACCGCATCCATACGGCTCATCTTTGTATGGCAGTGAAGCTCCACCCTCTTTTCGACTGCATTATCGGTACGGAAGGTCCTGAAATCATCTATCTCCCTGATCCCGTGGACCGTTCCTATAATAAGATCCTTTTCATATTTCGAATCCGTGGCATTTCCGCAAAGCTTGATGAACACCCCGTTTTTGATCCTGCCTCTGATCCCCTCC
>JAFSWJ010000074.1 GCA_017444545.1 Lachnospiraceae bacterium | reverse complement strand
GTCGTCCCAATGATTGTTCCTGATATATTCCGTCAGAAGTTCTTCCACAAGCTCATCTCTTTCGACCTTCATGATGAGACTTCTGGCGTTGTTGTGGCTTGTGATATAGGTAGGATCACCTGACATGATATATCCTACTATCTGGTTCACGGGATTGTAACCCTTTTCATTGAGGGCCTCATATACCGTCGAAAGGACAACTCTGACGCCGGTCTCCGGCTCTGTCTCCACCTTGAAATATTGTGTGCTTCCTAAATCCATGATAACCTCCTGTAAAATATTTTATGATCACCGGCACATCCTGCCGGAAAAACGGTTCTGACTCAAAACACATCTTCTAATTATAAAATATCCGGCTGAAAATAGCAAATTTTCAGCCTCAGTCTTCAAACCTGTATACAAGCCAGGCCAGAAAAACAGGGCCCGCCGTTTCGGTGCGCAATATCCTTTTTCCCATGGACACCGGTATGATGCCGGCCTCCTTTGCAAGCTTTACCTCGTCCTCGTCAAAACCTCCCTCCGGGCCGATGAAAACAGATATGTCCTTATTATCCGAAAGCCCCTCAAGGATATCTCTTGTAAACGAAAACCCGGATGAAAGCTCATACGGGATGAGGGCCGTATCACTGTCCCCTGCAGCCTTCACCGCTTCCTCAAAGCCCATCACATCCTTTACCTGCGGGATGTGCGATCTTTTGCTCTGCTTTGCCGCCGCCTCGCTTATGGCATTCCACCTTTTCACCTTTGCGGCAGCCTTTTTCTCATCAAGCTTTACCACTGCCCTTTTTGATGCCACGGGGATGATCTCGTATACTCCCAGTTCCACCGTCTTTTGGACTATATGATCCATTTTGTCGCTCTTTGGCAGACACTGAAAAAGCCTGACTCTCACCGGAAGCTCACACCCTGCTTCCTTTATGAAGTCAAGCCTGCAGTGAACGAACCCATCCCCAAAGGATTCGATATGACATCTGTACTCCCTGTCGGATACACCGTCAGAGACCGAGATCACATCATCCTTTTTCAGTCTCAGCACATTTTTGATATGATTATGGTCATCACCCCTGAGAATGATGTCGTTTCCGCTGATATCCGAAGGATCCGCAAAAAAATGATTCAATGTCCACCTCCGGATACAGAGACCAGAGCCGACCACTCCTTTTCCTCTTTTTCGACGGTCACGTTAAACCCGGCTTCCTTCAGTGCCGCCCTGACGCTCTCCTTTTTTTCGGTCAGGATCCCCGAAAAGATGACAACGCCGTCCTCCCTGACAAATTCTTTCAGCAAAGGACACAGAGGGATCAGAACCGGAGGAAGGATATTTGCGACCACGATATCGTAGCCGCTCCCGAGTCTTTCCCTCAAGGTGCCATCCGACAGGACATCTCCCAGAAACATCTCAAAATCCGTATCTGCAAGACTGTTCTTTTCAAAATTCTCCTTCACAACGGGTTCAGCGTTTTTGTCCACTTCCGTCGCCCTGACAAAGGACGCTCCGAACATAAACGCAGCCATGGAAAGGATCCCGCTGCCCGTACCCAGATCGAGCACGCGGCTGCCCTTCTTCACATACCGCGAAAGTTCCCGGATACAGAGCTTTGTAGTCTCATGAGCTCCCGTACCGAAAGCTGTGCCCGGATCTATATGAATGCACATATCAGCCTCCGGAAGCACCGTATCCTCTTCCCAGGAGGGGATGATGCCCATCTTTTTTCCGCTTTCAAGATCTATATAAAACGGTCTGAAAAATTCCTTCCATTTATCGATCCAGTCTGCATCTTCAGTCTCCGATGACGTCACGGTACCGTCTCCGATGTCACAGTAAGTCCGAAGATCCTCAAGCGCGCCAAGGGCCGCTGCCAGGAGTTTTTTCTCTTTTTCATCATCCTCCAGATAAAATGACACATATGCCAGCCCCTCCGGAATATCCTTTACCGGAACCTCGTCCACAAATATCTCCTTTAACTCCTCCTCCGAAAAAGGTGTACCGTCCTCTATCTCAAGACTTGAGATACCGGCCTCATTCAGAGCGGCACATACGATATCCTCTGCATCCGTCTTTGTTTTGATGGTATATTTTTTGTATCTCATTTTTCCTCACAATCTGATCTTTCTTGAAAACCTGAACCTGTCCAGTATCACAAAGCCGACACCTGCCGCCTTTGCAGCCAGTCCGTCCCTGTCCATCCTGTCTCCGACCATTATGATCTCATTTTTGGGTATATCCGGGTAAAGCTTTGAAATACAAAGGATCCCCTCCGGATCAGGCTTCATCTTTCCGATCTCTCCATCCCCGCAGGAAAATATCCTCAGATCCCCCGGCAGCCCAAGCGCCTTACATTTATCCTTTGCGGGATAATCGGAATATATGCAGACCTTTTTCCCTTCGGACAAAAGCTTTTCCACAGTCTTTGCAAGATCTTTGTCTGCGCTTGAAGCCACCGCATCCATTGGGATCTCAAACATCCATTTTGATATGACTTGTGCAACCCTTTCCTTCCCGACGCCGTATCTGGCGGAAAGTTCCGAAAAAAACACCTCATCGGAAGCCTCCTTTGAGCTGTCCCATTTCTCACGCATCTTCCTGTAATCAAGGATGAGCTTCATATCCTTCATCCCGCCCCTATGAAACAAAGCATGCATCACAAGCCTTGCGCCCATTCTGATCTGCATGCTTTTCTGAAAATACATGGTCCAGTCCATATCAAATATGATCAGGGAATATGCTGACAGTTTTTCGTAAAGTCTTTTATACATCACTTCCTGAAAAGATTGACCACCAGCTTGATCCCGTATCTGCAGTAATTGAAAAATACGGAAGGGTGGGTTATGCACTCCTTCATCTTTCGAAGGATATATACGGGTCTCAGGTAAAATCCCAAAAGGATGCTCCTGCGAAGCTTCATCACCTCGTCCATAGACAGATACTTCGTTCCCGTCATGCTCGAATGAAAGAAATCGCTCCCGAGGACATTTTCCGCAAGCAGTCCCTCTTCCTTACAGGTGTCATACAAAGGTGTTCCATAATAAGGGAGCGCGATCGTGATCTCGATGAAATCCGGATCCGCCCTGTGTATGAGCTTTTTAGTCTGCATGATATGCTCCTTTGTCTCCCAGGGGAAGCCTATCACAAAGAATCCCCAGAAGGGAAGACCTACCTCATGGCACCACCTTGCAGCCTGCAGGTTCTGTTCCAGAGTCGCTCCCTTGCGGATG
>JAFSWJ010000073.1 GCA_017444545.1 Lachnospiraceae bacterium | reverse complement strand
TGGATGCCACGGTGATGACAACGGCAAACAAAAGCATGATGATACATATCATCGGAAGCCACTCCTTATGCCCTTCCGTCAATATGCCATCGAGGAATATCCTGCTGATGGCCGTATTCATAATAAGCGCAAGAGAGACTGCTGCAGATGTCAGCATCACAAAGACAATAGAGGATCTGAGGCCTTTGAGGCGTTTTATCACGTAGCCCAGTACTTTGGGCCTGCTGCCGCCGGGTTCAAACTCATCTGTCTTTTCAAAGGTCAGGACGATCCCTGAATAATGTTTGTTGAAATCATCGATGGAAATTTTCAGCTCGCCGCCTGCGGGATCATTTATGAAAACACTTTTCTTTCCCATATCCCTGATGACGACAAAATGGGAATAATCCCAGAAGGCCATGCAGGGAAAAGGCCTCTTTTTCTGCATGGCGGTGATCCGCATGGCACGGCCTTTTCCCTCAAGTCCAAAGAAGCGTGCCGCTTTTATTATGTTGGAAGCATTGGATCCGTCTCTGCTCACCCCGCAGGTTTCACGGAGCTTTTCAATGGGCACCCACCTGCCGTAAAATGCAAGTATCATTGAAAGACAGGCAGCTCCGCATTCCGTAGCCTCCATCTGCATCACCTGCGGGACCCTGTTTTTTTTCAGGATCATACTCATAGCGTCAGACATCCTTCCAGATCAGGGAAAAAGGTGAGATCCTCCCGGTCACGATATTAAAGGACAGTAGGGAGCCGTCGGGAAAAATACCGTTATCTTCAGGAACAAGTGTGACAGGCCATGCCCAGTCGCCTTTCATGTTTTCACTGACAAGATAGTCACTTCCGAGGAGTTCTTTTGCCTCTGTTCTCGATACCGGTACACTATCGATCTTTTCAATGCTGAAGTTCTTTCCGTCTATAACGGCAACATCTCCCGTTTTGATGAGCTTCACCTCATCCGTGTCAAGGATACAGATGAGCTTTCCGTTTTTTATGATGCCGCTTGCACTGACACCGGCGGAAACCGTACCGAAAAACCCCCAGGCAAGGATCCCTGCCAGCAGGGCAAAGCACGCCAAAAGCACCATCCATATCCCGGGGGTGGTGATCTTTACGGCTCTGTCAAGTTCGTCGAGACTGCGAACAGCAGACGCAGCCTCCTTCTTGTCCTTTTTTTCCATTCAACCTCTTTTGACGGATTCTTTGGTCAAAGATCCGTATCGTCCTGTTTCTCCTTTGCCGGGCTTACCAGTCCGTATTCCTTTATGAGCCTGTATATTTCATTCGGATCCTTTTCCTCCATGAGAAGTTTCCGCTCGTCTTCGGTAAGTCTTGAAAGAGAACCGAACTGCGACAGGGAAAGCTCCGTCTCACCTGTCTCCTCATATTTCCTTCCGGCAACATGAGATGCCACAAAACAGAAGCTTTCGCGATTCTCTGAACAGGCTTCCCTGAAATAGCTCCCGTGCTCCTTTTTTGCCACAGAAACACATCCTCCCCTGCATACAAAGATGTAGGGACAGGTCCTGCAGGGCTCCATCCTGTCCGAGGTACGCAGCTTCCATTTGACCTTATTAAAATAATATATGAAATCCCCGCTCCCGATGTCAGTATGTCCCACCGTGTCCTCATCCATGCCCACGATGTCCCAGCAGGGATAGAGCTTTCCGTCAGGTGCTATGCACATCATT
>JAFSWJ010000072.1 GCA_017444545.1 Lachnospiraceae bacterium | reverse complement strand
TCCTCCATCATGCCGAAGTCCATGCTGCCTGCGATCTCCGTGATAGTGTCAAGGGCTTCTTTTCTGGCCGCCTCCGAAAGTGCGGGACGGTCACCGGAACTTTTGTCCTTTTGTGAAAGCCTTTCATCAAGCTCCCTGTAGGATGAAAGCAGCTCATCCGTATTTGCCCTGATGTAATCAATATCGTTTTTCTTTCCCGCCTCTTCAAGCAGACGCGCCATATCGGAAAGCTTTTGCGCTCCTATGATACGGGCGGAGCTTTTGAGGGCGTGAACCTTTATGGTATAGTTTTCGATATCGTCTTCATCATAGAGCTTTTCTATCTCGTCGGCCTTTTGCCCGGCAGTCGAGGCAAAGACGTTCAACACCGACATAAAGCTGTCCTCACCTGCGCAGTTTTCGATCCCCGCCTGCACATCTAGTTCAGGTATATCACGGACAAAGCCGGGTATGACGGTTCCTTCGGATGCAGGAGTCTCATCCGTATCATCAGTTTTCTGCTCATGCAGATCCTTTGGCGCACCCGAGCCGTCAAGCAGCAGCTCCCTGCCCTTCCAGACAGTCCTGCCGTCATTTTGCTCATTCATGATATAGTCTTTGTCGTCGTCGATCATGGCGATCATGACATCGGCTATCACGGGATCAAACTGGGTACCCTTGCATCTTTCTATCTCCGCCCTGACCACCTCCTGGGGCTTGGGCTTTGAATAGGTCCTGGTACTCGTCATGGCATCATAGCAGTCAGCCACGCAGATGATGCGGGCTTCCTCGGGTATGGCATCACCTGCAAGATGATCGGGATAGCCGGTGCCGTTGTATTTTTCATGATGCGAACGGGCTCCGTATGAAAGCTCGGGCATATCGGTGATATTGCTGAGGATCTCATAACCTGTGGTAGTGTGCTCCTTGATCCGCTCGAATTCCTCGTCCGTCAGCTTTCCGGTCTTGTTGATGATCTCCTCGGGGACGCCGATCTTTCCTATATCGTGCAAAAGCCCCATCTCGTATATCTTTTTCTGTTCCTCAAAGCTTTTGCCGAGTCTCCTTGCGATCTCCGCAGAATATGATGCAACCCTCTCCGAATGTCCGTTTGTATAATGATCCTTTGCGTCAACGGTCCGCGACAGCGCAAACATCATTTCCTGATTGAGCCTTTCGGCGCGGTCGGTCTGCTTTTCAACCTCGCCCTGCAGATTCTTCTGATATCTGTCAAGGTCTATGACACCCTTGCACCTCTGCAGCAGAACCTCCGGAACAAAAGGCTTTCTGATGAGATCCCTCGCTCCGTTTTTGAGTGCCGCCGTTTCCTTTTCCCTGTCCTCGTCAGCGGTGATATACATTACGGGGATATCCTTTGTGGCGGCATCATCTTTAAGCTTTTCAAAAACCTCGAACCCGTTCATGCCCGACATATTGATGTCAAGCAGGATAAGATCGGGATGATCGTTCTTTGCCATAATAAGAGCCTCGTTGCCGTCCATAACAGTCTCAACCGAAAAGGTCTTTCCAAGGATCTCCTTTACGGTCACACAGATGACCTCATCATCATCCACGACGAGAACGGAACGCTTTCCGTTTTTATTATCGGGAAGTACATCAGTTTCGGGAGCCTCCTCCACCCTTTGGAGCTTTTCTTCCGGCAGGGCACTTTTTAACATTTCCTCAAGCCTTGCCCCGTCCACGGGCTTTGAGATATAGTCCGCAAAGCCTGCGCCAAGGTATCTTTCCCTTGCGCCCGATACCGCATTTGCGGTAAGCGCCACGTAGACCGGATGCGTCCCTCTGCCCTCATCCTGCTTTTGAAGCTCGTGCAGGGTCTCTATGCCGTCCATCTCGGGCATCATATGATCCACAAAGACGATGTCATAATCATTTTTCGCACAGGAAAGAATGGCTTCCTTTCCGGAAAGAACGGTATCCACCTGAACCCGGGTACGCTTGAGCAGATTGGTGATAACGGTGAGATTGACCTCGTTGTCATCCACCACCAGCACCTTTGCATCGGGCGCATGAAAGAGCTCCCTGTACTGTCCCGGAGAGCGGACCACCCTTTCGTATCTGGTGGTGAAATCACCTATGGGATCGTCCCTGACGATCTTTTGCTTCACGCCGAAATGAAACTGCGAGCCTTTTCCGTACTCACTCTTCACATCAAGCTTTGAATCCATGAGGGCCAGGAGCTGCTTTACGATGCTCATGCCAAGGCCCGTTCCCTCGATGTTTCGGTTACGTTTTTCCTCGATCCTCGAAAAGGGAGAAAAGAGGCGGTTCATATCCTCTTCCTTCATTCCTATGCCGGTGTCGGAAACAGCGAAGCAAAGTTCCAGTTCCCCCTCCTGCAGCGGTTTGTATGAGATCTCAAGCCTCACAGACCCGGTCTCGGTATATTTGACGGCATTTGTCAGAAGGTTCAAAACGATCTGCTTGATGCGGACCTCATCACCGTAGAGAACGCTGGGGATATCGTTTTGGACATCGACTTCAAAATGAAGTCCCTTCTTTTCCGCACGTGACTGGATCATGTTCACGATATCGCCCGCCAGAGATGACAGATCATACTGGGTGGGAATGATCTCCATCTTTCCCTCCTCGATCTTTGAAAAATCAAGGATGTCGTTTATGAGTGAAAGAAGTGTCCTTCCCGCAGACCTGATATCCGAAGCATAGGCTATGATGTCCTTTTCCCTGCTCTCACGAAGTATCATTTCATCCATTCCCAGAACCGCATTTATGGGAGTCCGTATCTCGTGGGACATATTTGCAAGGAAGGCTGACTTTGCCTTGTTTGCGGCATCTGCCAGACTTTTTTGTTCCTCAAGTTCCTTCATGTAGCGGTAATGCTCGGTATCATCCACCACCGCAAAGATCATCCCGGAAGGGTTGCCGTTCTGCATCAGGGGCTTTTCCTCGGGGGAATAGATCCTGCCGTCAACCTTTAAAGGCTTTCCGCTTTTGATCCTCCTCCTGATCCTCCTGATGACACTTTCCGGATTGGCCGTCAGGGCGGGAAAAATGGACAGGGCGGATTTATTATAAAATCTCACCTCATTTTCCTCGTCCACCGCTATGATACCCTCGGACAGCTCGCTGACCACGTATTCCTTTGCAAGCTCCTCGGTATCAAGCAGGTCATACCTGAAGATGGCTATGAACATGAATACGGCTCCGAGGGGAAAGCCCAGCATGGTCACATCATATATCTGCTCCAGGAAGGGTATGAGCTTCAATGTCTCCACAAAGACAAACACGCTCTGGGTTATGATGGCCATCATCACAAGAAAGATCCTGTCCTTTGCCATCCTCCTCCTCTCCCTGCGATAGGCAAGCACCAGGAGAATGATCCCGAAGACCGCGTAAAACATGATCATTCCGGACCATATGAAATGCCAGATCCCGTCAATGTGGTAAAAGATGGGAAAATCACCCTGTCTGGTATACTTCGTATATTTATAATAAAGACCTGTCTTCTCTGTCGTGATGACTATGAGATAGGTGACGAGATTGATGACGGCAAGGATGTAATGCATGATCTTCGGAAGACCGGCACGCACAAACGCGACCACGAACATGAACAGCGCATACACGGTGCAGATCCTGCCAAGATAAGATATCTTCAGCGCCGACATATATGCTTCCTTTGTGGTGCTGATAAGTTCAAAAAAGTAGCCTATGTTGTTTATGAGGGTTGCCATGCAGCTCAAAAAAAGCCAGGAATGCACATTGGTCTTCCAGTATTTAAAGACCAGGGCGCTTTCCAGAAAGAGCGCAAATACACTGATCACCTGAAAAGTAAGTAATATCTGATACATTTGTCCGTGTATGTCCTTTCCTTTGTGTGATCTTTTATTATATGATATTTTCTTCTACAGAGGAATGAGTCTGAATGCGATAACGATCAATATGACTCCTCCCAGGATCCGGCCGTAAAACGAAAGTTTTTTGCCAAAGACCTTTCCGGCGTGAACACCTCCAAGGCAGATGAGAAAGGTGGTGATACCTATGATCAGAGAAGACAGAATCGCCTCCGGCGTGCTTTGGGAAGCCGTAATGAATCCGACGGAAAGAGCATCTATCGAGGTAGCTACCGCCTGAAGGAGTATCATGCGGATACCGGGCGCCGTAGTGCTCCCCTCCTCTCCGGATCCGTTTCTGTTTCCTATCCCTTCAACGATCATCTTCACACCGAGGATAAGGAGAATGACAGTTCCGGCCCAGGGCACATAGGGCACTACGACTTCAAAAGTCTTTTCCGTATGATTTACAAAAAACCATCCGAGAAGAGGCATCAGAGACTGGAAAAGCCCGAAGGCTCCTGTCATGAAGAGTCTGTCTTTTCTTTTGATGTGCGGAACATCCAGTCCGTTTGCAACGGATACCGAAAAAGCGTCCATCGCAAGCGCAGCTCCCAGTATGATGTTATTTAATAAAAACAGTATCGCATTCATAATATGAGATTGACCAGTATGCCGCAGACCAGTGAAAAAGCGGCAACAAAGAGCCGGTAATATGCAAAGTGCCTTGCACCAAGGGCTGCGCTTTAGATCATCAGCTGGGGATTTAAAAGGACAGAGCTCATCATGAAGGATTCGTGAGGCTCGATATCATAACTCATATGCTTTTCATAAGCCAGATAAGCTACTATTGTGAGAACAAGGATCGAGGCGGAGATGATCAGGGTCTTTTTCAGGTTTGAGTTTTTCATATGTCACCCCAGTGCAACATCCAGTATCATCATCAATACGAAGCCTATGGCAAAGGATATGGTTCCTATATTGCTGTGCTCTCCCTCGGACATCTCAGGGATCAGCTCCTCTACCACGACATAGAACATAGCGCCTGCCGCAAAGGCAAGCAGATAAGGCAGGACTGGTATCACCGCGCTTGCCGCAAGTATGGTGATGATTGCAGCAACAGGCTCTACCGCACCCGACAATACTCCCATGAGGAAGGTCTTTTTCTTTGGCATGCCCTCCGCCAGAAGAGGCATGGATACTATGGCGCCCTCCGGAAAGTTCTGTATGGCAATACCAAGTGCCAGGACCAGGGCCGCCGCACGGCTGACACCCGCACCGCCTGCAAGCCATCCCGCATATACGACTCCGACTGCCATTCCTTCGGGAATGTTGTGAAGTGTCACCGCAAGGATGAGCTTGGTGGTCCTTTTCAGTCCGCTTTCCGGTCCCTCACTCTGCCTGTCCATATGCATGTGGGGAGTGACCATATCCAGAAACAAAAGAAAACCTATACCTATGAGAAAACCGACGGCAGCCGGGATGAATGAAAGCCTTCCCATTCCCTCGCTGCTTTCAAGCGCCGGTGACAGCAGGCTCCAGAATGAGGCCGCGACCATGACTCCCGCTGCAAACCCGGTCAGTACCTTTTGCAGATTGTCGGATATCTGTTTCTTTAACAGGAACACCATCGCGGCTCCGAGGGAGGTTCCCGCAAAGGGTATCATCACACCCGTCAGAACATCAACATTCATCTATCTTCTCCTTTCATTCATCCCACTCCAGGGTGAAGCTGCTGCCCGAGACCGAAAGCTCAAGCTCCTCTCCCATGAGCAGAGGGTAGTTCACATCCGCATGTCCTGCCGGGAAGCCGAAGGCTACCGGGATGTCACAATCCTGCAGGAATTCGCGCCTGATCATATCCGCTACGGACTCGTATTTCCCGCCCCTGGCATCCCCGAAATTGCCGGAGCCGTTTGCGGGAAGCTCGGTCCATTCTCCGAAAATGATACCCTCTGCCCTGTCAAGGACTCCCGCATGCTTCAGGATCGTCAGATATCTGTGGATATGCTGGATATTCTCACCTACCTCCTCCAAAAACAGGATGTATGGCTCGTCTGTCAGTGTACTGTCGTAGTCTGTGCCCAGGGTTGCTGTGAAGGTAGAAAGGTTTCCTCCTATGAGGATTCCCTCCGCCCTGCCGTCGATACCGGCCTCATTCGAACTGCAGCTGTAGGAAGGGATATTTCCCATCATCATCTGAAGCTCCGCCTCCCTGCAGTCATCCGGGAGATCCGTGAAGGTACCGCTCATGCAGGCATGCACCGAAGGAAGACATGCCTGTGTCCAGGCTGAGTGATATACCGTTATGTCGCTGTAGCCGATGATGGGTTTACGGGCTTCCTTTATGGTATCCTCCGTGATGGTATCCATCGCGCCCGTTGCGCCGTAGCCTCCCCTGACGCAGAAAATGGCTTTGATCTCATCATCTGAAAGTGCCCAGGTCAGATCCTCCGTAAGCTCGTCTAATGTCCTGGTCTCCTGGCAGACATATTTTCCCTCCACAGGTTCAAAGCCCCATTCCTCGAGACCGTTCATAACCGCATCTACCTGCTCCCTGCTGGGAAGCGCAGACGGAGAAATGACCGCAACCTTGTCCCCCTCGGAAAGGAAAAAACGCTCTCCATCGTCATCATATTCCGTGTAGCCTGTGATCTCGCATATGGTGTCATCCCCCTCGGAAATGTATTCCGGTCCTCCGAAAAATGCCTCGATCCTTTTTCCCACATTCTCCTGCAGGCTTCTGAAAAAGAACTGATAATCATAGATGTGATATCCTCCCTCGGGAAGGATATCAAGAACAGCCGGATAATCCTTTGGGCTTATATCCGTCACCTTCAGCACACCGCGTTCCTCATCTATGTAGCAGCCGCAGAGTGCCTTTTCCTCGGATTTTATATTTCCGTCATAATCCGTGAAGCAGGAGCCCGGATTTTCCCTCTTTCCGGCAACGGTACCATCGATCATCCAGTTTAAGGGGTTTATTGTATAGTTTTCCGATCCCTCCGGTATGATGAAGCTTTCGGTAACCTCCGGTGCTTCACAGTCAAAGCTTACCACGACCCCGGTATCGGTCTCCCCTGATGCAGGCTTTATCTGCGGGTATTTCTCCACAAGCTCCTTGCTGCAGGGCCAGCCTATGGCATAGACCGCAACCAGCTGCTTTGAAAGCTCTTCGTCCCCGAAATACTCCTCAAGAAGCCTGTAGCACATATCAGCCCCCTGTGAAAAGCCCGCAAGGACTATCGGTCTGCCGTCGTTTATATTATCCAGATAATAAGAAAACGCATCGGAGATATCCTCGTACGCGATCTGCAGGTACTGCTCGCGCTCCCCCTCATCAAGGCTGTAGCCCTTCATCGCCATCTGCCGGTAGTAGGGAGCGTACATTCTGGTGGTTTCCTCATATATGCCCCTCTCCATGTTGAGGGCGCCGACAAATTTCTCCTTCGTCTCCTCATCATCAAGGTCCATATTGTAGTCATCCCCGGTATCCACCGTCGGACAGATGAGAAAGAGGTCCGCCTGCCTGTCCTGTCCGATACCGTAGTAGGCCCAGTTCTCCTCCTTGGAATAGTCAATTCCAGCCTCACCGCTTACCTCTCCCGGGTAATCCCTGACCTGTACCGTACATCCTGCAAAAAGCATGCCTGCCGTAAGGATCGCCAGGATAATCGCTGCTGTTTTTTTCATTTCTTTTCTCCTTTTTAGGTGCTTCAGCGCCTTATCTTTTTCATTCTCTGAATTTATGCATAAAAAGACCCGCCCTGCTCATAGCAGAGCGGAATACCTCCTCCGGTCATCCTCCGGTATCTTCAGGGCCTCCATCGCCTGAGCCGCTGTCCATTTCATACTGCTCATGAGATTCTTTATATCTGTCAGTTTTTCCTCGGCTTTTCCCTCGGCTTTTCCCTCAGCTATTAATTCCCGTTCTCTTTCCCAGCTCTTCATATATCTCACCCCGATATCCTTCTTTTTCTTCGTATTCCTTACAATCTCATCCAGTCTCTTTGTAGTGTCGTCGGTTACATTGTCCTCCGTGCTTCTGCCTATATATCTCAGCAGTTTCTGAAGTCTCCTGTCAAATTCATCAGGATCATCCGGCAAACCTCAGATCCTATCTCCTCATCATATGCTATCTCCGTAAACAGAAAATTGTCAATAACATCCATGTCCTCAAGCGGTTTCATCTGCCGTGAGGCTTCCTTTTGTCCCTGCTTCAGTTTTTCTTCCATTTTTTGTCTCCTTTCGTGGAAATAGTCCGCAGGACCTACAAAAGGAGCTCCACTGCCTTTCGAAATCCTGCTTAAATCAGTTGTTATTGGAAAGCATAGATTTCAAAAAGAAGTGTTATAGATACTCTTAAGAACACAAATAAGTGTG
>JAFSWJ010000071.1 GCA_017444545.1 Lachnospiraceae bacterium | reverse complement strand
TCCTGAAAAAGTACTTGACAGGAGGTCACTTCATAACAGGTGTAATATGGCATCAGTTGATGAAAAGATTGAAGAACTGCAAAAGATGGTGGACGAGAGCAGCTATATAGTCTTTTTTGGCGGCGCCGGCGTTTCCACGGAAAGCGGTATCCCGGACTTTCGAAGCCGGGATGGACTCTATAACCAGCACTACAAATATCCCCCGGAGGAGATACTGAGCCATACCTTTTTCATGAGAAAGCCGGATGAATTCTACAGATTCTACAGGGACAAGATCCTGGTGGAGGGAGTCCTGCCGAACAAAGCACACAAAAAGCTGGCCGAGCTAGAGGAAAAAGGCAAACTCAAGGCAGTAGTTACGCAGAATATAGACGGTCTGCATCAGGCGGCCGGCAGCAGGACGGTATACGAGCTTCATGGCTCCGTGCTTCGGAATCATTGCATGAAGTGCCGCAAATTCTTTGATGTGGACTACATGAGATCGCATGACGGCGTGCCAAAGTGCGATGAATGCGGTGAGACGATCAAGCCGGATGTCGTTCTCTATGAGGAGGGTCTTGACGACTATACAGTTCAAAACGCCGTCAGAGCCATATCCGAGGCGGATATGCTGATCATAGGCGGGACTTCGCTTGTGGTCTATCCTGCAGCGGGGCTTGTCAACTATTTCAGAGGAAAGAATCTCGTCCTCATCAACAAGGGAGAGACAGGGATGGACAGCAGGGCTGACCTCGTGATAAATGCTCCCATAGGAGAGGTGTTTGACAGGATAAGGGCGTAAAAACCCTTATCTTGTATTTTTCTTGCACCTTATACCCACATATGGTATTATACCAAAAGGTTTAAACTATGAAAAAAACGGAGTTGATGGGAGTACGGATAAGTGACCTGACGGCGAGAGAGTGTCTTTCAAAGACCTCCGGATACCTGAAAAAAGGCGGCCTCAATGTCATTTATTTCGTTTCAAGAGACGTGCTCCTGACTGCAAAGGATACACCTGAACTTTGTGATCTCATAGCAGATGCGGATTTAGTCCTTCCGGACAGCGTGGACATACTGAATGCCTGCGGTATATCAAACAGGAGCAGGGAAAAGGAGATAGAGAGAAATCTTTTTTTCAAGGGCTTCCTCAGGATGATCGCAAGGGAAAAGAGCAGGATCTTTGTTGTTTCCGATTCGATGGAAAAGGCAGAGGCATTTATATCCGGTCTCAAACTCATAGAGGAGGGGATCGTTCCCGGCAGGCGGTATATCGCAAGGGAGGGAGAAGATCCCGAGAATATCGTAAACGAGATCAATTCAGTGGCTCCCGATGTGGTATTTGTAAACTTCTCCTCCCCCGTGCAGGAAAGGTTCATCAGCCAGAAGATAAAGATAAACGCCAGAGTCATGATCCTTGTCACTCCGGACATGCAAAGGGTCAGGGAGGACGGAACCATAAACAACCGCGGTTTTTTGAACATGCTGACAGCCAGAATATTCAAAAGACAGGCGAGGAAATATGAAATGGATAAGGAGAGCTGAAAAGCCATGATAATCCTTGAGGATGTCAGCAAGACATACTCGACCGGAGCGCCGGCCCTGAACAATGTGAGCATACATATTGAACCCGGAGAATTTGTATTTGTTGTAGGAGACTCCGGTTCGGGAAAATCAACCATGATCAAGCTCCTCCTCAGGGAGCTGACCCCTTCATCCGGCAGGATAATTGTCAACAATACAGACGTCGGAAAGCTGAAACACAGACAGATCCCCAAGTACAGGAGAAATATAGGAGTCGTCTTCCAGGATTTCAGACTCTTGAAGGACAGAAATGTATATGAGAATGTGGCATTTGCACAAAGAGTCATTTCTGTTCCCAATAGACAGATCAGAAAGAATGTACCTTCTGTGCTGTCACTTGTGAGCCTTGCGGAGAAATACAGATCCCGACCCAAACAGCTGTCCGGAGGCGAACAGCAGAGAGTAGCAGTGGCACGCGCCATAGTCAACAAGCCTCCCATTCTGCTTGCAGATGAGCCTACGGGAAATCTGGATCCCAGGACATCGTGGGAGATAATGAAGCTTTTGGAGCAGATAAACAGGGATGGCACCACGGTTCTTGTGGTCACACATAACAGAGAGATCGTCAACGCCATGAAAAAGAGGGTGATCACGCTGAAAAAAGGCATCATCCTGAGTGATCAGAAAAAAGGCAGTTATATAGACGAGGATTAGGATTTTGGGTTACACATTCAGACAGGGAATCAAAAACATATTGAGGAACAAGGTATTCTCGCTGGCAACGGTGGCTACCATTTCCGCCTGTGTATTTCTCTTTGGTCTTTTCTATGCGGTGGTGGTCAATTTCCAGAACATAGTCAGGACCGCCCAGTCAGGAGTGGCGGTCACGGTCTTTTTTGACGAAGGGATCGATGACATGCGTATCCAGGAGATAGGCCAGGAGATTGGAAAAAGGGCAGAGGTTTCAAGGATCGTGTTTGTCTCAGCCCAGGAAGCCTGGGATTCCTTCAAGGACGATTATCTCGGAGAATATGTGGATACCTTTGGAGATGACAATCCCCTTTCTGACTGCGCAAACTATGAGATCTACCTGAATGATGTATCCATGCAGGACAGCCTGGTGGGATATCTGCAGACGGTTCCCGGCATCAGGGAGGTACACAAGTCGGCAAATGTGGCAAACGCCCTTTCAAATGTCAATTCCCTTGTGGCTTATGTATCCCTGGGCATCATAGGAATCCTCCTTGCCGTATCCATATTCCTCATCAGCAATACGGTTGCCATAGGCATCACGGTCAGACGCGAGGAGATAGCTATCATGAAGCTCATCGGGGCAACGGATTACGTTGTGCGTGCTCCGTTTGTTTATGAGGGTATCATACTCGGTATCATAGGCGCGGGTATACCGCTTGCGCTTCTCTACTACCTCTATGACAATCTGATAAACTATGTTCTGGCAAAGTATTCCGTGCTCAGCTCCATACTGGTATTTGTTTCGGCAGATGAGATCTTTTACACGCTTGCTCCCGTTTCAGTCATCATGGGAGTCGGCATAGGATTTCTGGGAAGCCTTTTCACGGTCAGACGCCACCTGAGGGTATGAGTTGGATAACAATAAAAACGCTCCGAAAAACAGATACGCTCTTATTATAATGCTGTGCATCATCGTTTGCACGGCATTAGTTTTCGTGTTACCAAAGAAAAGCGTATACGGGGATGAGCTCAGAGAAAAGATACAGAAGGAGGAAGAAGCAGTCAAGGCTGCGGCCGGAGAAAAGGCAAAAGTTAACCAGAGCATAGCACTGGCCAAGGCTCTCATCGGTTCTCTCAAAAGCGGAAAAGCGGATGTTGAAAGCTATATCGAGGATCTGGACTTAGCAATCGGGCAGATCCATGATAATATAGATGAGATAGATTCCATGATCTCAGCAAATGAGATCGAGGAAAAAAAAGCACAGGCCGAACTGAAGGAGGCCGAAGAAAAAAGCAGGGCACAGTATGCTGAAATGAAAAAGCAGCTGCGCTTCATATACAGGAATCGCTTTGGAGGCATGGAGGATATCCTTTTTTCGGCAAGGGATATGGGTGACTTTCTCAACAAGGCCACCTATATAGAGGCCCTGTCCGAATATGACAGAAAAAAGCTGCAGGAATACATCGCCTGCGTGGAAGATGTGAAAGAAAAAAAGGAAAAACTGGAAGAGGTCAGGGATTCGCTGGTTGAGCAGAGACGGGAAAAGCAAAAGGAATCCGAGGATATGGAGGGTCTCATAGAGGACAAGCAAAAGGAGCTTTCCTCCTATGACGCTCAGATCGGCAGCAAGGAACAGCAGATCGCCGAATATGAAAAGATGGCAGCCGAGCAGGATGCCCAGATCAAGGCACTGGAGGCTGCACTGGCAGCAAGCAAAAAGGCGCTGGAGGAAGCGGAGAGACCAAAGTACGATGGCGGCATGTTTACCATGCCCTGCCCCGGTTACACCAGGATATCGGATGAATTCGGCATGAGGGAGCATCCCACCCTGGGCATTAAAAAGATGCACAACGGAGTGGATTTTGCAGCTCCCACCGGAACCTCTATACTTGCAGCCTATGACGGTGTGGTGGCAGCTACGGGGTATTCCTCATCCATGGGAAACTATGTGATGATAGATCACGGGGATGATCTGCTGACGGTTTATATGCATGCATCCTCGGTTTCAGTCGGGACCGGTCAGCAGGTGAGTGCCGGGCAAAAGATTGCGGCAGTCGGTTCCACCGGCCGCAGCACGGGACCCCATCTTCACTTTGGAGTTCGAAAAAACGGGGCATATGTGAACCCGTGGGGCTACCTGAAGTGATCAACGCGGCATCGGGAGATGTTTATACTTAAGAAGGAGCATGAAAATGGAAGAAAATCGAAAGAACAATAAGGGCCTTTTTGCGGCAGGTATTTTTGTGGGTATGGCGATCATCATTGCCATCTCCTTTACAGCAGTAAACATCACGACGCTCATATCGCAGTATGTTCCCGGAAAGACCGGCGAGGCTTCTGTATCGGATGACTCAAAGGTGGGCAGGAAGATAAAGAGCATCGAAAAGCTGATCGATAAATACTATGTTGATCCAAGAGATACAAAAGCCGAGGAGGAAGGTATCTACAAAGGTATCATAGATTCCCTGGGAGACAGATATTCCACCTATTACACTGCCGAAGAGATGGAAAAGACCATGGAGGATAATGCAGGGGAATATGGCGGTATTGGATGTTATATCGCCTATGATATCAATGCCGGGAACAGCTATGTCGCAGGGATCATCCCGGGATATGCTGCCGACAAGGCAGGGCTTCAGGAAGGAGATATTTTTTATAAGGTTGACGGGGAAGAAGTCATAGAATGCAACAGCGAAGAGGTTTCGGGAAAGGTACGCGGACTTGCCGGGACTACAGTGAATATCATCATGCTCAGGGATGGAAAGGAACTGGAGTTTACACTCATCAGGAGTCTGGTTGAGGTGAAGTCGGTATCGGCAAATATCGCTGATGAAAAAGAAAAGATCGGATATATCCAGATATCGTCCTTCGATCTGGCTACCAAAGATCAGTTCCATGATGCCATGGATGAACTGGAGGCTGAAGGAGTGAATGCTCTCATCATAGATCTGAGGGACAATCCCGGAGGAGATGTTGATGTGGCCACAGATATGGCCTCAAGGCTTTTGCCAAAGGGACTAATTATCTATACTGAGGACAAAAACGGCAACAGGGATGAATACATGGGTGACGGTGAAAAAGAGTTCAAGAAGCCCATGGTGATATTGGTGAACGGGAATTCCGCATCCGCTGCAGAGATTTTCTCCGGCGCGCTCAAAGACTACGGGAAAGCAACTTTGGTAGGTGAAAAGACCTACGGAAAGGGAGTAGTCCAGGTAGTGGTACCGATGGCTGACGGGTCAGCCGTGAAGCTGACCACAGCAAAGTATTATCTTCCAAACGGGGAATGTATCCATGGAGAGGGCATTGAGCCCGATGTGAAGGTGGAATTGGATGTGGATGCCTACCGTTCTGACGGAAAGGACAATCAGAAAGAAGAAGCTCTGAAGATACTGAAGGAAAAGTTAAAGTAAAATGAAAGCCAGGCTCGAAAATACCCCGTTAAGCTTTCAAAGTAAGGATCAGCCGTCTTCGAAATTATCTTCTTCTTCATCCTCGTCGCCGGAATCATCATCAGATGGAGTATCCTCATCTTCGTCACTGCTCTCATCACTTTCTTCGGGAGCCTTGCCGGAGTCGCCGTCTTCACCTTCCCTCAGGGAATCTTCCACATCGCCGTAACCGCTCTCTCGACCGGTCCAATGCAGATAAAAGACGTGATTGCCTATGATGGTACCCTGGATGCCGGGCACCACTGTCCTGAAAAACAGGCAGTTTCCTATATTGTTTGCGCCCGCCATGACTTCATCGGCGGCACGGTAGCATTCGTCATTTGCGCCCTCTGCCAGACGTATGGCAAGCCTTCCGCTTCGAACAGGCTGGAACTGTCCGGGCTGATAGACCACACCTACCACTGTGTCTGGGATGGCACCGGAGCAGACCCTGTTCATAATCACGGCCCCCACTGCGATCTTTCCGGCATAGGGTTCACCTCCTGCCTCACACTGGATGATGGCAGCAAGCAGATCCCTGTCGCTTCCCGCAAAGGAAACATCCGACAGGTTTCTTTTTTTCATTTTTGCGGATAGTTTTGCCAGTTCCTCTTCTTTTGCCAGCTGGTCCTTCAGGACTGCGATCGTATTCTGGTTTGCGATCAGTCTTGCCTCGTATGCCAGGGCTTCCTTTTCCTTTTCGGATATTGCACCTGCATAACTTGTGATGGAGTTTGAAGTATCATTAACAAGATCCTTCACCTTTGACTGCTCGGCAGCAACCTCCTCTCTCATATCCTCAAGTTCTTTTTCCTGGGCTTCTAGCTCTGCCTTTCTTGCCTTTGTTTCCTCCTTCAGGTCTTTCATCTTTTGAAGCATCTGACGGTCATACTCGTTCATCTTTTCGATATACATGGCCTTGTTGAGGAGCTGGGAGATATTGGAACTGTTGAAAAGCAGGTCCAGATAAGAGGTGTTCCCTGATTCATATATGACCTTGAGCCTTGTTCTGAGATAGGCATACTGATCAGCCTCTGCGATCTCAGCAGCGGAAACGGATGCTTTTGCTTCTTCGATCTCATCCTGCTTACTTCTGATGTTTCCCTCGATCTCTTCGAGGCGCTTTGAAACATCGGTCAGTTTGTCGTTCAGATTGTCCAGGCTGCTTTCAAGAGCTTTTCTGGAGTCCTTGAGCTGATCGAGGGTATCCTGGGTAGCATCCAGCTGGTTTTCCGTATTTTCCATGTCCTTTTTTGCATTTTCCAGCTTTTCGGAGGTGGTCTCCGCAAAAGCGCTCACGAGCATGCATAGGGAGAAGCATACGGTGGTCAATGAAATTGTCAGTCGCTTTAAGGTTTGTTTCATATGTCGAATTCTATCTTTTTTCCGCTCCTGATGTACTTCCTGTAGGATACACCCGCGGCATCGAGCATTCTTTTGGATGCTATGGTAGAGGCAAGCTCAGCATATTTGTCGCTGTCGTATACTATGGATTTGATCCCGCTTTGGATTATAGCCTTTGCACACTCGTTGCAGGGAAAAAGCGTCACATAGAGCCTGGAGCCTTCGAGGCTTCCGCCCCTGTAGTTCAGTATCGCGTTCAGTTCTGAATGTGTTACATAGAAATACTTGTTCTCAAGGGGATCTCCCTCTCTGCACCAGGGAAACTCGTCATCCGAGCAGCCTATGGGAAAACCGTTATAGCCCATCGAGAGGATCTTATTATCAGGACTGACTATACAGGCACCCACCTGTGAGTTGGGGTCCTTTGAGCGCATTCCCGACAGGATCGCTATACCCATGAAATATTCATCCCATGATATATAATCAGTTCGTTTATCAGACATCTTCTATTTTTCCTACCCTTCTGGCATGCCTGTCTACTCCGGAAAATTCCGTAGATAGAAAGGTGTCCGTGATCTCTTCTGCAAGGTGGGGTCCGACTATATATGCACCGAGTGCCAGAACATTTGCATCATTGTGTTCTCTCGTCAGCCTTGCCATCACCGTGTCCGTACATAGCGCTGCCCTGATACCGGGAACCTTGTTTGCAGCTATGGATATGCCTATCCCCGTCGAGCAGATGACGATCCCTTTTTCACAGGATCCGTCGGCTACGGCCTTTGCAACCGCATGTCCGTACTCGGGATAGTCAACAGATTCCGTGCTGTCGCAGCCCAGATCCCTGTACGCGATCCCTTTTTCATCAAGGTGTTTTTCAAGTGATCTTTTCAGTTCATATCCGCCGTGGTCACATCCTATGGCTATCATTTTTTTCCTCCTTTACTTCCTGTATGGTTATCCGGGGAGCTTTATGACCCGGTTTCCTGCTGCTTTCAGAAGTCTGTTCATTATCGCACTTCCAAGGCCGCTGTCTTCAAAGGCTTCGGAAAAGATCACATCGATCCCTTCCTCATCGCACCTCCGGAGAGAGGAAAAGAGATTGTGAGATACAGTATCCTCATCATCCCTGTTTCCCAGATCGATGACAAGAGAACAGCGGTAGGATCTGCAGGTTTCCCTTGTCGCGAGAACGGCACATTTTTTTCCGTTTACGGAAGCTTTTTGGCATTCCCCATTAATGTATGATATCACATTTTCCACCGGTCCTTCCACGATGGACAGCTCTCCTTTTGGAGCATAGTGTCTGTATTTCATTCCGGGAGCCTTCGGTGGGATATTTTTTTTGTTTTTATTATACACAGCCGGATCGACATCTATGGGACCTATGGTCTTTTCCAGTTCATCCTTTGAGATATAGCCCGGCCGCAGCAGACAGGGGATGTCGCCTGTCAGATCTATGATGGTCGATTCCAGACCGATGCCGACCTGGCCGCCGTCGATCACAAGCCCGATCTTTCCGTCGAGATCTTCGATCACGTGTTCTGCGGTGGTACAGCTGGGACGTCCCGAGGCGTTTGCCGAAGGAGCTGCTATGAAGGGACCGCATAGACGGATGAATTCGTGTGCGATCTCATCCGATGGCATTCTGACAGCGACGGTATCCAGACCCCCCGTAGTCTCGAAAGGAACCGCATCTGTTTTTTTCAGGATCATGGTCAGGGGACCGGGCCAGAATTTTTCTGCCAGGGTGAAGGCTTTTTCCGGAATGTCGCAGGCTATGATGTTCATGTCATTGATGTCTGCAATATGGACAATGAGCGGATTGTCCGAGGGCCGGCCTTTTGCAGCATATATTTTTTTTGATGAGGAGGGATCAAGGGCATTTCCTGCAAGACCGTATACGGTTTCCGTGGGGATCGCCACCAGACCGCCCGATCTTATTATGCGGGAAGCCTCCTGCATCACATCTTCATCCTCGGGCATCCGTCCGACGGCTTTCATCAGTTTTGTCTTCATTCTGCACCTGTCCCGGTCGGATAATAGGCGTTTATCACATCCCAGATATCCTCTGTTTCAAGCATCAGCCTCCAGCAGGCCACTCCGGCCAGATTGTTGTTTTTCATGACGGAAAGCTTCGCGGAGATGGACTGTGCGTCTTCAAGCCAGATGCTGTATTGCGCCCCGTTTTTTTCATATTTTGCCACGTTCTGGCAGGTCACATTGTCCCAGGAGGGGGTGACGCCATTGTCGGCAAGCTTTGTCGCGGCATCTGCCATGCCAAGTACCGAGCAGTCGAGAATACCGTTGTCAAGGCTGTAAAGCCTTGTATAGAAGGGAATGCCGTTTATCACCTTTTCGGGCGGGACATCCCTGAGGGTGTTTTCTATGCCTTCCGTTACAAAGCCTATGGAGGCTACGGATCCGGGCTCATCCGATGAAGATGTATGCTCGTCATAGCCCATGATGATCACGTAGTCGCAGACTTTTCCCTGGATGTCTCTCCTGTAATAGTTCGTGTATTCCTTCGGCACGTAGTTGTCGGATGAAAGCACGAGATTGTTTGTGTGGCAGAGGATGGAAAGCTCCCTCAGAAACTGGCAGAAATCATCGGAGGTCTGTGTGGGGAGCTGCTCGAAGTCCACATTGATCCCATCAAGCCCGTAGGTCAGAGCCGCATTTATCAGATTGTTTTCCAGATTCCTCCTTGAGGTGGTATGTGAAAGGACGGCGTCCGTGTCAGTATCGTTCGAGAAATTGTCTACAAGTCCCCAGATCTTGACACCTGCGGAGTGGGCGGTATCCACATAGGAGGGATCAGCGATGGAAGAAATTGAGCCATCGTTTCCCAAAAGTGCAAACCAGGTCGGGCTGATGACATTCATCCCGTGAGCACGGGAGATAACCTCTGATACATTTGAGTTTGCATCGGAATTTGTTACGTTGTGCCACCCGAGGACCACATTTCCATCCATTTTTACGGATGGATAGGTGACGGCGGCAGGAAGAGCCGGAGGGGTTTCGGTTTCCGTGTTATATCCGTCAAGTTTCCTGTTTTCTATGAAGCCAAAAAGGAGGTCATCGGTACCGCAGTAGGACCAGACCTCATTTGAACTTATTATGGTGATGGTATCCCCTTCCTCCAGTATTTTCAGGGCTTCTGATTTTTTGTCCTCGCGGACATGGAGGGGAGTCTTTTTTGTGACAGATGCGCTCTTTTTTTCGCCCCACTGTGTTTTTATCGCTATACGTGCAGGGGATGCTGCGGTTTCCATGCCAAAGGAAGCAAAGTTTTTGAGAAGAGTGACGGATACGTAGATATCCTCTCCCTTCAGGACATACTCGTCAGGAGTGCATTCATGCACGGAGGTGCCTGTAGTGGCAAAAAACCTGCCTTCATTTGCATCATAATAAAAGATGTCGGAGAGATCATTTGCCATGGAAAGAGGTACGTAGTAGGTGTTGTTTATGAAAAGTGCCTTTTCGGACAGGAGATTGTTATCATAAATGATCGCGGCGTCCGTGTTTTCAGTGATCCCAAAGATGCTGTTCAGGTCGGCTTCCTTTGAGGTTTCGGATATCCCACTGAAAAAACCTCCGAAGAAGCTGACTGCTGCAACGATGACGATCAGCACCAAAGCGACCGCCACGGGGATAAAGCTTTGTTTTTTCTTTCTCATGGTTTTTCTTTTTTTGTTGTTTTTTTGGTGAAGCGGATCTCCATGCTTCTCTGAAGCTTCTAATCTCATCACCACATAGTACCACAAATCGCCTGTGCTGTGAATACAGCGTAGTTTAGCTTTGGGGCGCCGAAACAGGTACGCTTCCTTCAACATCACGGCACAGACGATCATGGAAATTGTGTTTAACTTTCTTTTTCAGGCGGACCTATGCGGTCGTACCTGATCTGTGACAGGTTTCCCCTGTCATCGCGGACGTAATCTGCCATATAGACTTCGTCCTGATTTGTCATCAGGTTGTTGACGATATCCCGTGGTGTGCTCGGCCTGTTTTCAAAATACAGAGGTATGCCCTGTGAAACATAGTCACCAAGCTGCATCATCAGCTCAAACTGGATCTCGTCATAGCGGACTGCATTATGTGCTGAATA
>JAFSWJ010000070.1 GCA_017444545.1 Lachnospiraceae bacterium | reverse complement strand
GAAAAAGGCCTGTGTGTTTGAATGCGAAGGGCTTGAGATTGAAGGTAAGCCTCCCGTAATGTATCTGCCATTCCTCAGGCAGATCACGAAATTCCCAGCTTCCGCCTCCCTTGCTGCTCCTGTGGTAGATTCCGTTGGCCCTGTGCCAGAGGGGATTCTCCTTTGGAGTGTTCCAGATGACCTGTGGATCAGGGCGGACGAGGATATAGTCCCCCCAGCGTTCGAGCTTTTCGCCCTGTGTGGCGTCTATTACTTCATATTCTTTCCATTTGTCTGAAATGTACATGGTTAATCCTTTAGTTCTTTTCCTGCGGATGCAGGTATCCTTTTATCGCAAACAGAGTTGTTCTTTTTTCGCAGGGCAGTCCATGTACTGTCTGCTATATACAGTATGTACCAGAAGTATACGGTAAAGTATATCGGAAAATAGTATTTGAAGTAGGAGGCCGGGGCCAGGACAAATACTATGAACCAGTGGGCAAAAAGACCCAGGGTCATGACGGCCGTAAACGCATGGCCGGAAAAAGGCTGCTTCTGTACCATTTTCTGCAGCATGCGGATAACCGAATACATGAACAGCAGCAGCAGGAGCACCATCGGTATGTAGAGATTGTAGGCAACGGTTTTTATTATACTGATGAGAAAGGCGGCTGCACCCTGATCAAGACGGATATCGTAGACCGTTGCTGCATAATCAAATGAGCCTATACGTGTTTTTACAAGAACATCAGGGTTATTTTTGAATATATTTTTGCACGCCTCAACATATGCCCTGTAATCCTCGTCGGAGGCCTCCGCCCGCAGACCCGTATAGCCCGGATAATAAAGTATCAGTGTATCCTCGTAGTTGATGTCTCCAAGGGCATAGTTTATATTCTTCACGGTTTCCATATCGAGATATCTGTCTACCTGCAGGAGGTCGGCTGTATTTTTCTCGACATCAAGACCGTTCCTTACCATGTTTGTGATGGTGTAGGCATAAAAAGGTCCCATACGGTTTTCTGCCTTGTCATTCATCCTTGAGGGAATGATACCGTTTTGTGGAATGGAGACCAGATACTGAATGGCAGCAAAGATCAGACAGACGGTGAGGATACTCTTTTTTTTACGAAGAGAGGGGTAGGCGATGAAAAGCAGCAGGGGTCCGAAAACCGCCAGATATATGCCTTCCGTCCTCCACTGGGTCAACACGGCCATGATCACACACAGGAACACAAGCCCGAATTTTGACAGTTCCCTTTTTTCAAGCATATCCATATAGAGCCTGAACATCAAAAACAGATACAGATAAATATAAATGGGTATCCTGTGGGCCGAAGTGGTATAGGCAAGGATGGGAGGCAGGAGAAAGGCTGCGTATATGACCGCTCCCCTTTTTTTGCTTCCCGTATGCTTTGCAACACGTAATACACAGTATCCGCACATCAGCACCTGGATCACGACCTTCACTATGATGGGTCCCAGGTATGACGGGATCATCATCATGGTGATGATGTAGTACCATGTGGTCAGATAATAAAACCATGTATAATCGGCAAGCTGTACTGCCTGCTCAAAGATGAGACGCTCATCATTGCTCAAAAACCCCTGCGGGAGCTTGAAGATCAGCACTGCTATGATGGGGATCAGATAGATGGCGCTGTACTTTAATATATCCCTGTCACAGTTAAACAGGAATCTCCAGAACATATACAAAAATATGAACATCAGGATCTTGCAGGGGATATAGTTTCCCCATGCATCCCCGGATGAAAACGAAAAGATCATCCTGTCTGTAAAAAAAGAGATTATTGTATGCAAGACCGCAAGTATCAGCGGTAGGTATTTTTTCATTCTGACCTCTCTGCTATACGGTTTTTCCGTCCCGGTCGCAAAATATCGACAATTAATGACCTGCGTAATATACTGATATTGTTGTTTGTTACTTTTGAACCTGATACCATATTATACTCATGAAAAAAGGAATTGTAAAAGAAATACTGCAGGCTCTCGATGAACACTACGGCACCGATGACCGGTGCTTTTTGTCCTATGAAAAACCTCATGAACTTCTGATCGCCACCATCATGTCCGCCCAGTGCACGGATGACAGGGTAAATTCGGTTTCAAAGGAGCTTTTTGCAAAATACAGATCGGTTTCAGACTTTGCAGAGGCGGATATGATTGAGCTTGAAAAGGATATTCATTCTGTCGGATTTTACCATATGAAGGCCCGGCACATCATCGATGCCTGCAAAATGCTCATGACAGACTATGGAGGAGAGGTTCCTTCGGATATAAACGAGCTCATTAAACTGCCCGGTGTCGGAAGAAAGACCGCCAATGTTGTAAGAGGACATATCTTTAATATACCCTCCATCGTAGTTGATACCCACGTAAAAAGGGTTGCAAAAAGGATCGGTCTCACAGATGAAACCGACCCGGAAAAGGTTGAGTATGATCTGGAAAAAAAAATACCGGAGGATCACTATATTCTCATAAACCTGCAGCTCATTTCACACGGCCGTTCCGTCTGCCGGTCACGGCGTCCGGACTGTGTACACTGCTTTCTGGCCGGACTTTGCAAAATGAGAATCTGAAAGGAATGCCAATGAAGATATGGTTCAGAATGATGGCAGATAACCGTCTGTTAAAGGATATGACAGTGGAAAACCACGATAACGATACAAGAACTCACAAGGTGCTTGCCGCAGTGGAGAGCATGTGCAGGTCCTTTGATCTGCCTTCTCCCATATGGCTTGAACATAACATCTCCGAATTCAGAAAATCCGCACGTGTCAGATTCCGGCGTGAATCCTTCGTGGAGGACATAGATTTCGACTACATCGACATGCAGGTGCTGGAAGAGGATTTCTGATCAAAGCGGCCATGTCTTTCGACATGGCCGTTCTCAAGAAAAATACCCGTTAAATCCGGTTTTATCATGCCTGATCTTTTGCGGGATCCGCTTCCGTCACAGGATTCATCCATTCATTGAACTTCTTTTCCACTGCTTCATAAGTCCTCTTTGAGATATCCGGGAGTTTTCCTCCCCAGGTCTTTTCCGCCTGCTCATAACCTTTCTTGAAGGCATCTAAAAGTTCCTGTCCCTTGGCCGGATCATTTCCTGCAAGCGCCTTTGCAAAATCAAGTATCCTGTCAGACGTCTGCTCGACTCCCCAGTAACCGTCCTCTGCTATGTCCGCCTGAGCCTGGGCTTTTGTTTCAGGATCCACCTCAAACTGTCCGCTGGCCAGGAATTTCCACATATTGTCTTCATCATCTGTTGCTATGGTATAGGCCTTGCTCTGACCAAGCATCAGTTTTTCGACTATGGAACGCAGATTTTCGGTATTGCGGGCTGCATCTGCCTTCATCTTTTCGATGATCTGTGTTCTGTCAGAATAGATAGCATCGGTCTTTTTGTCTGCTCCCGAGGATGCCTCGTATATCACGCCGGTCTGTTCCCTTGCAGCCGATTCCTTTACTTCTTTTTCATCCGCTGTTTTCTGTGTGCTTCCCTGCACAGCACTGTTCTGCATATACAGAGATGTATCGACAGAACCAACTCCATTGATAGTGCTCATATCTTTTCCTCCTTGATGATCCGGCCCCTTATGCAGGAGCCGTAGCCGGATGTACCGGGTGCATTCGCGCTGCTGTTTTATCTTGCAAAGATACCTGTAGTGCTCCTTACTCGTATCTGTATCTTTTATATCGGCTGTTATTTGAGAATAATTAACCCCATAACATAATTTTTAAATATTTATTTCAGGCACTCCGTAGCAGCTTTTTCAATGGGCAGTCCGGCGCTGTACCTTTCAAGGAAAGCATCAAAGCCCTTTACATCGGCTTCAACAGGTGCCATTACCT
>JAFSWJ010000069.1 GCA_017444545.1 Lachnospiraceae bacterium | reverse complement strand
GCGTATCATCGGTGCTGTCATCTATGAACCAGATATTATAATCAACACCTTCCAGAGCCTGTCCGATCTTTTCTGCCAGGACTTCCACATTTCCCGCCTCATTGTAGGTGGGTACCACTACCGAAAGTTTTCTTTTTTTACTCATTTTCCGTCATCCTCTTTCTGATCTCTATCATCTTGTCCCGAAGTTCTGCTGCTGTCTCAAAATCAAGATCAGCGGCAGCCCTGCGCATCTGCTTTTCGATGTCATCGGCAAGCTTTTTCAGTTCCTTTGCGCTCATTGACTCCGGATCCTTTTCGAGCTGATACTCGCTCTTTGCAACCGACTTTGAAATGCTGATCAGATCCCTGACCGCCTTTTTAATGGTCTGCGGAGTGATGCCATGGTCCTTATTGTACTGCTCCTGAATGGCACGTCTCCTTTCGGTCTCATCGATGCAGCTTTTCATGGAATCGGTAACCGTATCAGCATACATTATAACATGACCTTCGGAATTTCTCGCTGCCCTTCCGACCGTCTGTATGAGAGAAGTGGCAGAACGAAGGAATCCCTCCTTGTCGGCATCTATGATTGCCACCAGCGTGATCTCGGGAATATCAAGTCCCTCACGCAGGAGGTTTATGCCCACCAGCACATCAAAAACATCAAGCCGCATATCTCTTATTATCTTTGCCCGCTCCAAAGTGTCAATATCCGAATGAAGATATTTGACACGGATCCCGTTTTCGCGCAGATAGGTAGTCAGATCCTCCGCCATCTTTTTCGTCAGGGTGGTGACCAGAACCTTGCCGCCTTTTTTCGTCTCTTTGTTGATCTGTCCCGTCAGGTCGTCAACCTGCCCCGCAACCGGTCTGACCTCGATCTTCGGATCAAGGAGGCCGGTGGGCCTGATGATCTGCTCGACCCGCAGCAGCTCGTGCTCACTTTCATAATCCGCAGGAGTCGCTGACACAAAGAGCATCTGGTCTATGCGCTCCTCAAATTCGGTGAAGTTTAAGGGCCTGTTGTCCTTTGCGCTGGGCAGACGGAAGCCGTAATCCACCAGCACGTTTTTCCTCGACCTGTCGCCGTTAAACATGCCCCCGATCTGGGGTATGGTGATATGGGATTCGTCCACTATTATAAGAAAATCGTCCTTGAAATAATCCATGAGGGTCATGGGCGGCTGTCCTTCAGCCCTCCCCGAAAGAGGCCTGGAATAATTTTCGATCCCCGAGCAGAAGCCCGTCTCCCTCATCATCTCTATATCAAAATTCGTCCTCTCCGAGATCCTCTGGGCCTCTATGAGCCTGTCCTCGGATTTAAAAAACTTCACCCTTTCGGCAAGCTCGTTTTCGATGAAGGCTATGCCTGCCTCCATCTTGTCCCTTGGCACCACATAGTGGGATGCCGGAAAGATGGCCGCATGCTTCAGTTCAGATCTCACCTTTCCCGTGAGCACATCAAAATCCGTGATCCTGTCTATCTCGTCACCGAAAAACTCCACCCTTACGGCTGCATCATCAGCCTGGGCAGGAAAGATATCGAGCACATCCCCGTGGACACGGAAGGTCGCCCTCTTGAAATCCAGCTCCGCTCTTTCATAGCGGATGGATACCAGCTCGCGCACCACCTCATCCCTGTCCTTTTGCATACCCGGGCGCAGGGATATCATCATGTTCATATAATCATCGGGAGATCCCAGTCCGTAAATACAGGAAACACTGGCCACAACGACCACATCCCTCCGCTCGGCAAGGGAGGCGGTGGCGGACAGACGGAGCTTGTCGATCTCATCATTTACCGAGGAATCCTTTTCGATATAAGTGTCGGTGGAAGGCATGTAGGCCTCGGGCTGGTAATAGTCGTAATAG
>JAFSWJ010000068.1 GCA_017444545.1 Lachnospiraceae bacterium | reverse complement strand
ATATCTGTGAAAAAACCTCTCTTACAAAATCGTAGTCTGCCACGTTTCCCGTAAAATATTTCCCCGGGATATCTGCCATCATATCTGTATTTTTTCTGCATATCATATAGAGACTGTGACCCTTTCGGGCAAGTTTTTCCGCTATGGCATGACCTATTCCCCGGGATGCACCTGTAACAAGAATTGATTTAATTGACATAATATTGCCATTCCCTCTTGATTCTACAAATGTAAGTGAATATAATTAATGATATACCATAAATTCCGTTCCATGTAAAACCAATTGAGAGCGACTCTGACATCCGCATGAAATGCGGGTTCGGAAAAGAAATGCTGACATTTTTGAAATAAACGGAGCAGAGCGAGGAATTTATGTAAATGCGTAGACATAAAATTTCCGGGGTTTAGTGTTTTTTTGTTGACAAACCACAATATGGATGGTATATTTGTCTTCGGATGTAACAATTTCGTAACAAATCAACAGGAGATTTATGAAGAAAAGATATATTAAACTTGCCAGCATAGGTCTTATATTTTCCCTGATCGTGTCAGGCAGCAATGCCGGTGTTGTGATGGGAAGCACGCAGCCGTCACTGGTTCTTCCGGCAGCGGGCACGGCAAGGGTGCTGAATGAAGGAAAATCGGTCACATCTCTTCAGGCCGAGCAGATAAAGAGTTCAAGAGGAAAAGACGAAGCGAAGGCGATGGCCGCAAAGAAATCTTCGGATGCGGTGATCGCATCTTTTGCTTCCAATATAGGTGACGGAATTGTTCTCTCGAAGGGAGAGAATGAGGGTATGACAACTGTAACTCCCGGACCGAAGCCCGGCGAGCCTACATCGATACAGACTGTGGCAGCTGAAGCAAGCCCTGAGCCTGAGATCATCACGGTCGGAGGAGGCTCGACAGCCGGAACGGTCAATTCCGCAGAGGCGGCAGCTATGAGGGTGGTTGATGCAGACAATGCAGACCAGAGCGTTTCAATACTGAACCTGGTAGATGCAGTGGCATCAAACGGAGTACCCGAGGAAGAGGATTTCACGAATCTGGTCATAGCTCAGGTGAGTGACTGTGTAAATGTCAGGAGTGCCCCGTCAGAAGAAGGGGAAGTAGTCGGAAAGCTTTACAACAATTCAGTCGGAGATCTCATAGAGATCGAGGGTGACTGGTACAAGATCAAGTCGGGAAATGTGACCGGATATGTCAAAGGTGAATACTGTGTGACCGGTGAGGATGCACAGGATCTTGCAAAAAAGGTCGGAATGAGACTTGCGGTAGTCACAACGACCACGCTGTATGTCAGAAGCGAGCCTTCGAAGGATGCGGAGGTCATCGGCATGGTTCCCATGGAGGATGAACTTCAGGTCCTCGATGAGCTGGACGGATGGGTCAAGGTATCAGTCGAGGAAGGTGATGGTTTTGTTTCTTCCGAATTTGTGAGACTTTATACCGATTTTGTGAGAGCAGAGTCAAAGGCTGAAGAAGAGGCCAGACTTGCAAAGGAAGCAGCAGAGAGAGAGGCAGCCAGAAAAGCTGCAGCGGCCGCTGCAAAGAAGAACAAGGGCGGATCCTCAAAGGGATCATCCGGCGGCGGAGCAGGTGTTGTGGCACCCGGAAGCAGCATGGGAAGCCAGGTTGCAAATTATGCTCTCCAGTTTGTCGGAAATCCGTATGTATATGGCGGAACGTCACTTACAAACGGTGCGGACTGCTCAGGATTTGTCATGAGCGTGTACAGGAACTTCGGTGTGTCGCTTCCTCACAGTTCCGGTGCGGACAGATCGGTCGGATATGCTGTAGGAGGCATTGGTGCGGCAGCACCCGGTGATATCGTATGCTACTCTGGACACGTTGGTATCTACATCGGAAACGGACAGATAGTACATGCGTCTACCAGAGCGACGGGTATCAAGGTTTCAAATGTCGGTTACAGATCAGTCCTGGCTGTAAGAAGAATATTCTGATGAAAATGACTAAAGGGGCGGGCATGGCCTGCCCCTTTTAACATTGCAAAAAACGGGGCGCTTTGATATACTTGTGGTAAATATTTTGGAAATATCTGGATCGTTTTCAGATACGGAAGGGAGATAATACAGCATGAATTATGTTATCGTCGGAAAGAATATAGATGTTACACCCGGTCTCAAACAGGCTGTCGAGGAAAAGATCGGAAAACTCGAGAAATACTTTGCGCCTGACACTGAGATCCATGTGACCCTGAGCGTGGAAAAGGACAGACACAAGATCGAAGTCACCATACCCGTAAAGGGAAGTATCATCAGGTCGGAGCAGGTAAGCAACGACATGTATGTTTCCATCGATCTGGTCGAGGAGATCATTGAAAGGCAGCTCAAGAAGTATAAGACAAAGATCATAGACAAGGAGCAGGAGGCTGCACAGACCTTCAAGCAGGAATATATCGAGAGAGACTATCAGGATGAGGATGAGATCAAGATAGTAAGATCCAAGAAGTTCGGCATCAAACCCATGTATCCTGAGGATGCCTGTGTTCAGATGGAGCTTCTCGGACACAACTTCTATGTTTTCAGAAATGCCGAGACGGAAGAGGTTAATGTGGTTTACAAGAGAAAAGGCAATACCTACGGACTCATAGAGCCGGAAAACTAAAGAAAGACAGTGTTCAGGGAGGTCCGGGAAAGGGACCTCCCTGTTTTATGAAGGCAGTTTTGAGGTTGGAAATGATCACAAATATTCTTGAATATCTTGAAAGATCCGCAGACAGATACCCCGATAAAATTGCATATGCAGACGATGAAAAGCAGCTGACCTTCCTGCACTTAATAGAGCTTGCACAAAAGGCCGGGACCGGGATAGCAGCCGTCACACAAGGTCATCACGGCAGTCTTCCTGTGATGATATTCATGGAGAAAAGCCCCGATACCATAGCTGCATTTATGAGTGTGCTGATGAGCGGAAATCATTATGTTCCAATAGATGTGGAGATGCCGCTCCACAGGGTCTCACTCATAATCGGGAATCTTGAGCCTGCTCTCATCATATGCGACAACCGGAACCTTGAAAAAATGCAGGAGACAGCAGGGGGAAGGATACGGGTGCTTACTTTTGAGACCCTTTGCGGGACTGAGGCCGATCCGGAGCTCCTGGAGGAGATCAGGGAACGCCACATAGATACTGATCCTGCCTATGCTATCTATACCTCCGGTTCCACGGGCGTCCCCAAGGGTGTGCTTGTGTCGCACAGATCGCTCATAGACTATGCGGAACATTTCAGCATGGCATCAGGTTTTTCTGCAGATGATATTGCGGGAAATCAGGTCCCCTTTCATTTTGATGCATCTCTTATCGATATCTACTGTACCTTGAGGAACGGCGGCACAATGGTGATCATCCCCGTACAGCTTTTTTCCACTCCGGCAAGACTTCTTGAATATATGGACAGGTGGAAGGTGACTGTCATAAGATGGGTTCCTTCCGCTCTGAACATGGTATCCGCTTTCAAGGCGCTGAAGCTTTGCAGACCCGGCTCTCTCAAAAAGATCATATTCGGAGCAGAGGCGATGCCGACAAAGTGCTTTAATTACTGGAAGAGTTATTATCCCGATGCGTTTTTCATGCAGATATACGGTCCGACAGAGATAACAGGGATATGCACTTATTATATAGTTGACAGGGATTTTGATGACAGTGAGACTATCCCCATAGGAGGTCATATAAAAAACACGGATGTGTTTCTGCTTGATGAACAGGACGGGCTGATAGACAAAAACGATACAGGTATCGTGGGAGAGATATGCGTGAGAGGCAGCGGGCTGGCAAACGGTTATATCAACAGTCCGGAGATGACGGAAAAGTCTTTCACACAGAATCCTTTAAATAACAGATATCCCGAAAGGATATACAGGACAGGGGACCTGGCTTCCTATAACGAAAGGGGCGAGCTCGTATTTGCCTCGAGAAAGGATCACCAGATCAAACATATGGGACACAGGATAGAGCTTCCCGAAATAGAGGCTGCTGCTTCGGGCATGGAGGGTATGCAAAGTGCCGTTTGCGTCTTTGATGAGAAGCGGAACAGGATAATAATGGCATATGTTTCGGATACCCTTGATGATATCGCCATTATAGAGTATCTTAAAGAAAGACTTCCAAGATATATGATCCCGAATGCAATGAAAAAGATCGGAAGCATGCCGCTGACATCGGGCGGAAAGACAGACAGGATGAAGCTGAAGGAAATACTGGTCGGAGAGGGTTAAAGGAGAAAACATATGGATGAACTTGTCGGTATCCTGAAGGGGATACATCCGGAAATAGACTATGAAACGGAGAACGGTCTCATTGACAAAAGGTTATTTGATTCCTTTGATATAGTGACCCTGGTGGGACAGCTGACAGAGGAATACGACATAGAGATAGGACCGGAGGATCTTGTGCCGGAGAACTTCAACAGTGCGAAGCAGATATATGAACTTGTAGAGCGGCTGATGGAGGAGTAGCAAAGATCCATGTCGTTTGTTTCTGTCTCCTTTGCGGTCTTTGTCATATCAGCGGTGATTTTGTATTAT
>JAFSWJ010000067.1 GCA_017444545.1 Lachnospiraceae bacterium | reverse complement strand
TGCAGGGGCATGACCAGAATGGTAAAACGCATCCAGGAAAGATATCCCGAAGCATGGTTTCGGATCTCATCCGAAAGGTGGCAGCTTTGCAGATAGACATCACCGAAAAGCCACGTAGCCAGAAACAGGACAAGCCCGCAGACAACTGACATAAGGAGGCCCAGACCAAATATCCTGTCCGCCTTTTCCTTGTTGAATTTTCCCATCTCGGTTGAGTAAAGGATGGGTACGCCAAGGGCAATGACCGAACCGAAGAATGCGGAGAGTGAATAGATCGGGGTAACCACCGTGATACCGGCGACGGCTTCGCTGCCCAAAACGAAACCTGCGATGATCTGGTCGGACATCAGCAACAATGAGACCACCATCATGGTCAACGTGCCGCCCAAAAGCATGGATAGGTATTTTTTCGACATCAGATTCCGATGCTTTGCCGCCATTTTTTTGCCCCGCCCTTTCTATTGGGCATTTTACATCACCGGATACGGCGATGCAAACAAAAGGGTTATACTCTCGACTTGCGGGACGTAAAAAAGTATAATAAGCGATATGTGGAAAAAAACGACAGGAGATAAACAGAAAGACGATAGTATCAGCCAACCAAAATGAAATACCGGAAGCAGTAAATCACATACGCGAAACACTCAGGAAAAAGAAGGTGGAAAGCAGGGAAGTGACGATCACGGATATCATACCCAGCGATATCATAAATCCGTTCCTTTCCGCAAATATGCTTCAGATCATATTCATCGCAGTCATGATGGGAGTCGCATGCGGTTTTCTGTCGGACAAGATAACGATCTTTAAGGATTTTCTGAGTGACGGTTATCAGGTGTTTTCAAGGCTCACGGTGATCATCATCAGTGTGATGCCCCTCGCGATCTTCTGCGCTATGGCAAAGATGGTCCTTGCAACGGATCTGAAATCTCTGCTTTCCGTGTTCACCTGGGTTCCTACGATTTATTTCGGAGATATCCTGATGATGATCGTTTACTCGCTGCTCATCCTTTTGATCGGAAGACTCAACCCTGTCACATTCTTCAGAAAATTCTATCCGGCCATGCTGGCCGGCTTTACCTTTGCATCAAGTAATGCGGCTCTGCCGACATCCATGGAGACATGCGACAAATCCCTGGGTGTCTCAAAGAAGATCTATTCATTTTCCCTGCCTCTGGGTGCGCCGGGAGTACCCGGAGGGACACTTGTATGTATCTCAATGCTTGTACCTCAGATAGGCATCCCCGCCGAGGCGATCAGTCTGATCATGGGACTTTATTCACTTGTCGGTATGATGCAGGTCTGCACAAATGTCACGGGTGATGCTGCAGTTACGCTTATAGTGGCACGTTCCGAAGGTCTGCTGGACCTTGACGTATACAACAAGGGTAAAAAGAGTTGATGTACAAAAAACGGAAAGGAGAAAAACACTGATGAAAGAAAAGAAGAAACTCCCCCTTGCCACACAGATCTTTATCGGGCTTGTACTGGGAATCCTGGCAGGTCTTCTGCTGCAGAGCCATGCGGATATCGCAGATGCCTATATCAAACCCGTAGGAACCATATTCCTCAATCTGCTGAAATTCATCGTTGTTCCGATAGTCCTGTTCTCGATAATGTCGGGCATTATTTCCATGAGCGATATCAGGAAGGTCGGATCTATAGGTATCAAGACGATAGTGTATTATATGTGCACGACTGCTGTCGCCATAGTGATAGGACTGGCAGGCGGCAATCTGTTTAAGCGGTTTTTTCCGATACTGGAGACATCGGATCTCAGCTATGAGGCCTCGGAGGCCACACCCTTTATGGACACCATCGTAGGCATCTTCCCGTCCAACTTCATTGCCCCTCTTTCGGAGGCCACCATGCTGCAGGTCATCGTGATGGCGATACTTATCGGGTTTGCCGTCATACTTGTGGGCAAAGAGGCTGAGCCTGCCGTAAAAGGTATCAACTCGTTCAATTCCATATTCATGAAGTGTATGGAAATGATCCTGAACCTTTCTCCCGTCGGTGTGTTCTGTCTGATATGTCCCGTGGTGGCTGCAAACGGTGCAGCGATCCTCGGATCTCTTGCCATGGTCCTGCTGACTGCCTATGTATGCTATTTTGCCCATATGCTGATAGTATATTCCATCGCGGTGAAGACTATGGGAGGGATGAGCCCTCTCGAATTTCTGAAGGGCCAGCTTCCCGCAATGATATTCGCATTTTCGAGCTCGTCGAGCGTAGGCACGCTCCCGATCAATATGAAGGGCTGCGAGAATATGGGCGCGGACAGGGAGGTCACGTCATTCGTGCTTCCGCTCGGGGCCACGATCAATATGGACGGTACCGCGATATACCAGGGTGTTTGCGCGATCTTTATCGCAGCCTGCTACGGCATAACCCTGACACCGTCACAGATGCTGACCATAGTCCTGACCGCTACGCTGGCTTCCATAGGTACAGCGGGTGTGCCCGGTGCGGGTATGGTCATGCTCGCCATGGTACTGGCATCGGTTGGGCTTCCCCTTGACGGTATAGCTTTGGTTGCCGGTGTGGACAGGATATTTGATATGGGAAGGACCGTCGTGAACATAACCGGTGATGCATCATGTGCGATCATCGTTTCAAATCTTGAAAGGAAAAAAGTGAAGAAGAAGGCAAATGCGTGATTATCTGATCATCTGCCCGCTTGTTTTCATAGCCGGATTTATAGATGCCGTTGCGGGTGGCGGCGGGCTGATATCGCTTCCCGCTTATTTCATTACAGGGCTGCCCGTACATAACTGTGTGGCCACCAACAAGATGAGCGCTTTCATGGGTACATCCGTCACCACCGCAAAATATGCAAAGGATGGCTTCATCCCATGGAAGATCGCTGCCTTTTGCATACCCTGTGCTTTTCTTGGATCGGCTTTTGGTGCCAACGCGGCACTTTTGCTGCCGGACAGGGTGTTCAGGATCGTTCTGATCATCGTCATTCCTCTGACTGCGATCCTGATCCTTACAAAAAAAGACATACTGGACCCGAAGAGATCGTATCCGGAAAAAACAACGATAGCGATCTGTTCTGCAAGTTCTTTGCTGATCGGGGTGTACGACGGATTCTACGGACCGGGAACGGGAACCTTCCTTTTGCTGATGCTCACCGCTGTCGCGGGAATGGAGCTTAAAGATGCGAACGGTCTGACCAAGGCCGTGAACTTTTCGACAAACCTGTCGGCTCTTGCAGTGTTCCTGATGAAGGATCAGGTCTTATTGCCCCTGGGTATCGTGGCAGGTCTTTTCAATATCGCAGGAAACTATATCGGAGCGTCACGTTTTGAAAAAAATGGGTCAAAAATAGTCAAACCGGTGATGATCTTCGTTCTGGCTGCTTTTTTTGTGAAGCTTCTGATCGAATTTGCCGGGAAGTGATGTTTCAGTGGGACAGGGTGGGACAGGGAGACAGTAAATGACATATTCGGTCATAGGAATACTGGCATCAGTTATTCTGCTCATAACCAATCAGGATCTGCTGCGGAAGGGCAGGGATCTGACAAAGGCACAGCATACCTACAGAAGCTTTCTTGCAGGCGTGATGGCCTATTATATCACCGATCTGCTCTGGGGGATCCTTGATGAGCATCATCTCATCACGTTATTGTACGCCGATACCGTGGTTCATTTTGCTGCCATGGCCATGGCGGTGATGCTGTGGACCCAGTATGTCATTGATTATCTTGAGGGCGGAACGGGATTTGAAAGGATACTCTTTCTTGTGGGCCGCTGCTTTCTGTGGTTTGAGCTTACAGTCATCGTCATCAACTTCTTTTATCCCATACTTTTCAGCTTTGACGAAAACGGCACGTATCACGCGCACATAGCCCGTTATCTGACCCTTTGCATACAGATCCTCATGTTTTTATTATCATCCATCTATACGCTTGCGATGACCGCAAGATCCCATGGCTCGGTGAAGATGCGCCACCTGACGATAGGTCTTTTCGGGATAGCCATGATGGTCCTGATCGCCATCCAGGTTTTCTATCCGCTGATGCCCTTTTACGCCATGGGCTACAGGCTCGGGACCTGCCTGCTGCACAGCTTCGTCATGGAGGATGAAAAAGAGGAATACAGACAGGAGCTTGAAAGCGCGATCAAAAGAGAGCAGCAGCAAAAGCAGGAGCTTGCCGAAAGCAGGGAGGCACTGCAGGCGGCGCTGTCTGCGGCAGAGCAGGCAAACCGGGCAAAGACGGCCTTTCTGTCAAATGTGAGCCACGAGATCAGGACACCCATGAACGCCATAATCGGACTGAACAACATCGCGTTAAACGAGCCCACGGCAAGCGAAAAGGTGAAGGAATATCTTGAAAAGACAGGGGAGGCCTCCAGACATCTCCTTGGTATAATAAATGATATCCTCGACATGAGCCGCATCGAATCAGGCAGGATGACGGTCAAAAAAGAGGCTTTTTCTCTGAACTCCGCCCTCGAGCAGGTAAATACCATGATCGGCGGACAGTGCAGGGAAAAGGGAATAGATTATATATATAATAAAAACGGCGTTACTGATGACAGCTATTTGGGTGATGAGATGAAGCTCAAGCAGGTGATCATCAACATCCTCGGAAACGCGGTCAAGTTCACTCCTGAAGGCGGAAGTGTGGAATTTTGCGTTGAAGAGAGCGCAAGGAATGACAGGATGACCACACTCAGAATGATCTTTAAGGATACGGGAGTGGGGATGAGCAGCGAATTTCTGCCGCATATCTTTGATGCCTTCAGTCAGGAGGATTCCGCTTCAACAAACAGATACGGAAGCACGGGGCTTGGCATGTCCATCACAAAAAGCCTGGTGGAGCTGATGAACGGAAACATCGAGGTACAAAGTACCAGGGGAGAGGGGACAACTTTTACCGTAACCGTAACCCTTGAACGGTCAGTTACAGGGACTGCCCCGAAGGCTGCTGCAGACCATGATGCAGAGCCTGCAAAGCTTGAGGGCGCAAGGATCCTTCTTGCCGAGGATGTGGGCATCAACGCGGAGATCATGATGACCATACTTGCATCCCGCGGCATAGAGACCGACCTTGCCGGAAACGGGAGGATCGCCGTGGAAAAGTTTGAAAGCCATGAGCCCGGTTTTTATTATGCTATCCTGATGGATATGCGGATGCCGGAAATGGACGGGCTTGAAGCCACAAAGACCATTCGCGCGCTTGACAGGGAGGATGCAAAAAGCATACCCATCATCGCGATGACCGCAAACGCTTTTGATGAGGATGTCAGACGCAGCATGCAGGTGGGAATGAACGCGCATCTTTCAAAGCCGGTGGAGCCGGAACTGTTGTTTGAAAAGCTGGAAAGCTTCGGGTAGTGGGAGTCGGGGGGACGGTCCCCCTGTCCCAAAAGATGTTATTCATCAGGTTGTTTTTCATGCTATAATGATTTTAAGAAAAGTTGGATTCAAGTTTCTCAAAGGAGTGATATGTATGGTCGGAACAGGTGCGTATGCGATGCCCACAAATATGCCGTTTGTAGCCAAGAGACCGTTGAAAAGAAAAATGTCAGAAAGTGCACGACAGCACTTTGACTATCTGATGTCGATGGATGTGGATCTGTTTTCCGATGAATCAACCGGTGAACTATACGCTAAAGTGACCGATACCAAAACCGGAAAGAGCGAGATAAGAAAGTGTGTTTATACGGATGAAGATTAGTGTAAAGACTGAAAAATATGATAAAACACTAATGTTTCTCTCAAAGGATTTCTCCTCCGGGAACGGGTTTTTGGATCAGTTTATCAAGTCGGAAGACGCATTAAATGAATCGCTTGGAAAGACATTTGTTTGGATAGATGATAAGAGAACGCATATCATCGGATATTATAATATCGGAGTAGGCTATATTGATATGATATCCGGAAACGAAAAATACAAGATAGGCGGTTCGATCCATCTGAATTTTTTTGCTTTGAATGAGCGGTACAGAGGCATTATAGTCGGAGAAACACAGGATGGTAATTCGATAAAGATATCTGACAGGTTGTTTGCAGACTTTATGAGCAAGGTATATGAAATTCGCGATAGATATTTAGGATTTGCGTTTGTTACATTAGCTGCAACGGAAGAGGGTTATTCTTTGTATAAGAGAAACTTTTTTGATGACCTTGATGAAGATCTACATTTTTCATTCAAAGATGACGAGAAAGGTTGTAAACCTATGTATCTGGCCGTAGATTCATGAACGTATCCGTACACACTCTCTTCTGAAATATCTCCTTATCACATAATGTCACTGTATAAGGGACTCAAAAAATGGGATGACAGGGGGACGGTTCTGTGATTGACAAAAAGAAGACAATCACAGAACCGTCCCCCTGTCCCATTTATTTGCAAACATATTCATAAATCAGATATAATATGACCCACGAATCAAACAATTATTCCGGCTCGGGGAAAAGGGGAAAAATATAAAAAAGTGGTTTGAAAAGAAACTGGTATTGCTGATCTGTCTTTCGATGGCTGTAAATCCGGTGACTGTGTTTGCGGCTGAGCCTGCGGATGTACCGATGCTGCCCGAAACGACGCAGACGCCGGATACGGACGTATATGTCAGGGCAATGACGGCACCCGTTCTTGAAAGCGTGGAGATCGGGATCGCCGAACCGGTGACCGGAGCGGAGCTTGCGGACATCCCTTATTATGTGAGTATGGAGCTGGGGGGTGAGCAGTACGATATCGATCCCGATACCTGGGATGTTTTCTGGACGGTATCGGACGATATGGTTCTGGCTTCCGGGCCCGCGAAAAAGGATCCGGAAAGGCTTACGGTCTCATGGAACGGAAACAAAAGGCGTCGTTATGATGATCTGATAAAACCGGACCTGCCGGAAAATATAAATGTCTATGTGATGGATGACAGCATAAATTCACTGCCTGTAAGCTGGAACATTGTAAAGGAGGAGTCAACTGAAGGAACCGTAAAGGAAGGCATTGCCTATGATGAAGCGGGCTATGTCTATACAAAAGAAGAAATCGACGGCATGGATGACCTTTCCCTCGTCTTTATCGGCTACTGCGTCATACCGGAGGATCTTTTGTACTTTGAAGATGACCCGTATATCGAAGAGGTAAAGGATGACGACGGAAGGATCAAAGAGGTCAGATAAAAATGTGACAGGGGGACAGTCCCGGTGTCACGTCAGTGTAACAGGGGACGGTTCTGTGTAACATCAGTATTCAAGCGTGTTTCACGGAAACTATGGACATGAGTGAAACAGAGAACCGTCCCCGTGAAACGCATATTAGCTGAGATAGTTATATTTTGGGAGGGCAATATGAAACTGCTTGTGATCAACAGTGCATTGAAGGATCAGCACAGAAAAATGATAGAGGAAACCGCAAAAAAGACGGGAGTCTCGCTGTGCTTTGTATCATCGGAGGATGAGGCACCAAAGGATTTTGCAGAACCTGACATCATCTATGGATTTGGCATGAAAACGGCATCTTCCAGCATGAAGTTAAAATGGCTCTGCGTGCCGTCTGCCGGTGTTGACTTCCTCATGAAGGAGGATGCCTTTGCAAACAGGGATTGTCTGCTCACCAATTCGGCGGGAGCATACGGAGTGTCCATCGCTGAGCACATCATAGCGGTTTCTATTATGATGATGAGACATATCACGGATCATGTGCTGCTTTCAAAAAACGGAGAGTGGGGGACGCCGGTGCCGCAGAGGTCGTTGAAGGACAGCCGGATAACGGTGCTGGGAACGGGAGATATAGGATGCTCGTTTGCAAAGAGGGCGAGGGCTTTTGAACCCCGGTCCATTACGGGCGTAAACAGGAGCGGGATGTGTGAGGAACCGCTGTATGACAGGGTCATGTCTGTTGACAGGCTGGACGAGGTTTTGCCTGAAACGGATCTGCTTGTCATGTCGCTGCCTGATACGGCGCTGACCCGCGGAATAATGTCCGGTGAGAGGCTTGGGCTTCTTTCAAAGGATTCATACATAGTAAATGTGGGACGGGGGTCTGCGATAGATGAGGATGCCCTGGCAGATCTTCTTGACCGGGGTGAACTTGCAGGTGCAGCCCTTGATGTGTTCAGGTGTGAGCCGCTTCCAAAGGACAGCCGTCTTTGGAAGACGAAGAATCTGCTCATCACTCCCCACGTGGCGGGAAATCTCACCCTTGACCATACCATAGACAGGAACGTGGAGATGTTCTGCGAGGATCTTGAAAACTTTGCAGCGGGACGGC